>CALAVE010000066.1 GCA_937892215.1 uncultured Porphyromonadaceae bacterium | reverse complement strand
CTTGCGGGCCTGGCGGGAGCCGTCGGTGTAGGTGGTGACCACCACGTTCACGCCCGGGAACGGCTCGGCGCTCTCCACGCCCAGCAGGTTGTAGTAGCGCACGCCGACCACAGTCTTTGTCGTGTCGCCGCTCACCGTCTCTATGCCGGCCCACTTGCCGAAGGCTGTGCCCTTGTAGATTATCTCGCCATTGGCTTTCTCCACGTGGTGAAGCTCAGGCTGGGTCTGGTCGAAGCCGGTTGCGGGCTCGTAGTCCGGGGTGATGAGGTCGCCGAAGCGGTCGTCCACGCCGATGCCCTCAATCCACGTGCGGATGTATTTGTCGTCGCCTTTGCGCCTGAACATCCACTTGACGCAGTCCACGCCGTCAACCGTCGTCTGCGATTCCACCCACTCGCCGTCCTCGGTCACGGGGGTGAGGCGCGCGCCCTTGAAGTCGTAGAGCACGGCATCCTCGTCGGTCAAGCCTCCGCAGTCCTGCGGGGCTATGTTGCGGTCGAAACCGTCGGCAGCGGGCTTGTAGGCGGCGTTGCGGCGGCCGTAAACCACCATGTCCGTTTCGAGGACGTACGCGCACGGCACGGCGTCGGAGGCCAGCGCGTCGCTGTAACGGTAAACGTTGGTGTAGTTGACCCCGTTAATCTGGGTCTGGCCTTTCAGCTCAATGTTATAGACGTACTTCTCCTCCTGGAGTGTTCCGCCGGCGGTGGGGCGTGTGCCCTCGGCATAGTAAACGAACTTCAGTCCCTCGTCCTGCGCCCGACGGACAAGTGGAGTGTAGGGCTTCTTGCCATAGTTGATTCCCTTGAAGATTATGTTGCCATAAAGGTCGGAAACGTAGGCCAGAGCCGTGCTAATCGCCGAGCCGCCCGTGGGCAGCGGATAGACGGGTGCGAGCAATTCTGAGTAATAATTGTTAAGTCCGATGCCCTCAATCAGCTCAAGGCCTGTGTTGGTTCTCCACACACGACGGCTAACGGCATCTTCAGTTACGAACCGGTCCTCAGTCACTTCTACCGTCTCCTTCTCTGACCACACCCATTGAGGATTAAGCGGCGCCTCAAAGTCATAGAGCACGGTCTCACTATCGTCGTAGCCCCCAAGCATGAATTCAGGGTCGGATTCGGTATTCATTATCGCATACACTTTTTTCCCGTCCTCGCGCAGATATGCCGCGGGCTGAGTTGCGCTCTTGTCGAGCTTGTCACCCTTATAGCGGTATGCGTTATGGTAGGTGACTCCGCCAATCTCAGTTGTGCCGTCAATGGTTATGTTATACAGGAACTCCGGGCCGGTTTCACCCAGTTCTCCGTCATAGTGACTGGCGAAATAAGTCCAAGTGCGGCCCTCGACCACCATGGGCTTGTAGATTTCCTCTCTGAAAGCGTCCATCGTGAAGATAATCTTACCGTTCAGTTCACAGCTCTCAAAGAAACTGGTGTTCCCAACAGCGCCGAAGCCATCATTATTCAGAAGCCCCAGTTCGCTGCCGATGCCTTCAATCCACCAACCCGGCATGAATGAGCCGCCGGGCGCCCGCTGAACGTTCAGGCAATGCCACTCCGCATCGTTGCACTTCACATCGCACTGCGTATTAACCGTCATTTCAGAAGCCCATTCAGGATGAATCTGGTTATTCACTGTTACGGAAGAACCTACTTTGCCGCCGAAATCATATAATACATAGGCAGTCTTGGACTTGTCGGGGATAAACATCACCTTCTCGCCTTGCTCAAAAAGCGCAAGTTTATAGGCTGTCTTGCCTGCGTTGCCCTCATTCTCAATATATAGCTTTTTGGCCGCAATTCCGGATATGATGGTATCGCCCTTAATGAAATAACTGTACTTGTACGGCTCTTCCAGCATTTCAGGATTTTCGTACTTCATATTCCACTTCTTACCCTCAACCACCATAGGCTTGTAGTCACTTTGTGCTTTTACAACACTGCCGCAAAGAATTATCGCGGCCAAAATTAGTAGAATTCGTTTCATAGGCCAGTTGTTTTTAGTTGATAATAAATAAATGTTCTGTGAAACAAAATTACATCTTTTTTTCATAACCGTACTATCTTAAAGGTGAATAATTTTCGATTTTAACACGATATGCGGACGTTGCTGCCGTGGTCGCCTTCACCGAAGATACGCACCATAGTGGTGGTGTCACGATAGTTATGGGTCTGTTCCCACTCTGTGGTAGGATTGGTTCCAATCATCATCTTACCACGCTCATTGAAAGTGATTTGCGCATTAGCGCTGATCGCCACGATTAACGCGGCTGCGAAAATAAAAAGTTTCTTCATGTTTTTTATTTTTAAAATGATGAAATAAATGTTTTTCAGCTCATTGCAAGCTGATTTATTAGTTGCCCGTGGTGCCGGCGTAGGTGTCGCCGTGAGGTGTGGTTATGGTGATATATAGCGTGCCTTGCAGGGGGCAGATGAAGGTAAACTCGTGGCAGGCCGGTGTCACGAGGAAGTTCTTAACTTGGTAGCCGCCACTGTCGTCATGGATTACCACACGGCCGCCGCTAATCTCGTCCACTTCACCGAAATCAACCGTAAACTCCTGTGAATCTTGATTGTAATCCAGCACAGGCGTTTCATCACAGCCAGATGTTCCTTGTCCGGTTTTAACTACTATTACCTCATCCGCCTTTACTTGAGATAGAAATACTGAGAGGATTCCTAAGATTAATATGCAAATTTTAGGTTTCATGATTGGTTTTCGTCATTAACTTTTTGCGATGCAAAGTTAGCTAATATGCTGAGCGGATGCAAATTTTTTCACCTCATCACCGCCTAATTAAAAAGCTGTATATCAGGTATGTATAAAATAAAAAACACACCACCCTGCAACAGTGGTATAAACACATGCCAAATAGAGTGTTTGGTAACAGTCTTATCGGTGATTCCTCAACTTATTCAAGTATGATTTTAGTGTTAATTGTGTACCTATTTTTTGAGCTATCTTGTGCTTCTTATTGGATATGGAAGTTTCGTTCGTGAAACCGAGACATATCATTTCCTGTATATTTGAGAATCCTAAATACTCCATGCATAAGAGGTCTGTTTCATCGTTCGTAAGTTCGTGGGCATCAGAAATGTCATCTATAAGATTATCACTAATCTTATTAACATAGATCTTCAGATTTATCCAGAATGATTCATTGGGGCGGTTTACGCATATATGTTTTTTGAACTCCTTCATAAAAATACTCGGAGAATTCGTGAATTGGTAAGACAGGTGTATAAGAGATTGCATCGTCTCTATCTGGTGCTTTAAAGAAGCATATAATTCTTCATTTACGGTATCCCATTGTTTCTTGTCCTCTTCTAAAAGCAATTTTTCATTCTGGAGTGCAGAAATCAGTGAATTGGCCTGGACAATTTTAATTTTATGCTTATACCGCAACAATATTACGAGAAGACTTAGTATTATGACAAGCAATGTGACAATTGTTGAAATTGTCAACAGATACCTGTTTTTCTTTGACAAGCCATAATTCTCTTTATTCAGGTTGGTTATGGTAAAATCCGATTCCAATAGGAACGTTTCGGAATTATGCTTCTCCTGAATAATTGATCGGGCCAAGGAACGTGATTTGTCCTCGTACAATCTGAAATTTTGGCTGTCGCCTTTAGCCCAATAGAGCCCCGCCAGAGACCAGTATCGTGATACAATTTCCACCTCATTAGCATTTATCGTATCTGCCAAGCTGAAATAATACTCGGCTGAATCTAACCTGTTAAGTTTTAGGTATCCGTCTGTTAGGTCATATAAAACTTCATTCCGAGGTATAGGCAGATTGTCGTAGCAGTCAAGTGATACGCTTATTGCCTCTCGATACTTTTCACCTATTAAATACGCTCTGGCAAGTTGCGC
This sequence comes from uncultured Porphyromonadaceae bacterium, assembly GCA_937892215.1. Taxonomy (GTDB): domain Bacteria; phylum Bacteroidota; class Bacteroidia; order Bacteroidales; family Muribaculaceae; genus Sodaliphilus. The sequence goes on along the minus strand of CALAVE010000066.1, from coordinate 38,086 downwards.
TCTATATGTCCAGTATAAAACAGAATCTTTCACCGGGTTCAAAAGAAGCAGGCATTTCCTATAATGAGAATAAGCACTATCGACACATATTTTTCTGTATGCCGATGCGATATTCCCCTCGCAAACTCCCATTTGGGTTTTATTGTCAATGATTGTGTATTGTTTCAGCGCTTTATCATAGCACCTTATTTCATCCATATCCCTGGCATACTCTTTATTATATGTGTATCCTATTCTCATATAAATCTGGGCAAGATTAATATGGTCGTCAGAGCTTGCATTATTTTCTGCGATAAAGTAATTGTTCAGGGCATCCCTGTGACGTCCAGAGAACTCGTAAACGGCACCTTTATAAATCAGGCTTCGTGTGAGGCGTTCGCGGTTATGGTTGTCGGCGTAGAAGTCGAGTGCGCGGTTGATGATTGTGTCGGTGTCGGGATAAATATTGTTTCGGAACTGGGCCTGGGTGAGCAGCAGCGCGTGGTAGGCGCGGTTCTCGTCGTCGAGGGTGTCGGGGCTAACGCTCTGCACCAGTGCCAGCGAGCTGTCGGGGCGGGTCCACATCAGCGAGTCGGCCTCCACCAGCGCCGCCACGGTGCGGCTGTGCCTGCATCCCCATAGTGCGGTGCCCACGACAAGAATTAACAATATGTGAACCAGCTGTTTCATTACTTATTAAACGTATATAAACGTTGTAATATTGTGCCTCACCAATATTATCTCCGTGCCTTCATGTACAAAAAATGGAGCCATAAAGCATCCCCCGTGTTGCATAGGCAAGTATTATGACTTTATAAGACGAGAAATAAAAAGAGGAAGTGAGCAAGACCTTGTTTCACACTGCTGCCGCCCACTCTGTTTTTGTGTATATACGATTGATCGTCGCATAACATCTTACGAAATTGTCCTATACAAACTTGTGGCTTTTGTGAGTATTACGAAAAAGAGTACTTAAATTTGCAAAATCATATTTATTAACATTAATAATTCTGAAAATGAAAAAGTTATTTAACCTGTTTTTTGTTTTAAGTATCGCATTGTTTGCGGTGAGTTGCGGAGATGATAATGGCGGAGGGAAAGATGGACCGGAAAATGATAAGGCCGATTTACTTCTGGGAGACACATGGGAATTCCAAAAAGCAAGTGTGCAAATGGGAGATTTCAAGTACGAGATGAGTTTTTCCGAGTTGGAGTCGTTCGCTAAGGAGATGGAGGGAGGCGATGTGATATTTTATGACCGCTATCTCAAGTTCGATGGAGATTACATGACGCTGGTTAATGCCGGAGAGAAGACGCGTTATGTGTATTATTCAAACGGCAATTTCTGGTTTGAGGTACTTGACGAAATGAATAAGACTAAAGATGTTAGCATAAGTGCTAAGATTAAGGCTCTTACTGAAAGCCAACTGGTGTTCAATTACACTATAAAGTCGGCTGGGATAACCATCGTGGAGGACCTCTACTACGTGCGTTAACTGCGCGGGAAGAATATAGTTAAGTTTAACCTTAGATGCCCGTGTTTATCGGTTGGGCCGTGGCTCATCCTGGGTTTATATTGTTTAATCGCTAGAATAAGTTTTACTCATGAAGAAAAAAAACATTTTCATTATACTCGCTATTTTGGCTGTTTCCATAATAGTTGCTTGTAATAACAGTAAAAATAGTGACGAGCCGGAAATAATTGAAGAAGCCCCGACTACCGTATATGAGGCCAATCTTAATCCATCAGACCCCAATCTTTTGAATATAACTGCGGTCAACGGAGACAAATTGTTCGTATTGGGTGAGAAAGATGAAAATGGAATGCCTGTGAGAGTCTCAGAATTGTTGCTGCAACAAGATGGAGCAGAAGAACTTATGAGACTTAGTTTTGATGAATCTCAGAGAATAACGGAGTTTGTTGATGAAAATGGGGTGAAAATGATATTAGATTGGGTGAGTGATAGCAAGGCTGCACTTACACTAATTGAACCCGAAACTGGAGAGCAACTTAACACGTTGGTGGATTTCGATGATGTGTCCCAAGAAAAAGCCTCGCAACTCCTGAAGCCAGTGAAAACAAACCTTGTGCCCCGGCAAGGAGATGTTTCCATGCGGGTGGAACCAATAAAAACACCTGTTGAGCCAACTATAAAAAGGTCGGCTAAAGCGCAGGCTGGAGGCAGGAGCGGTTATGTTAAACTAACGGCGTGTACAGCACAACTTCCATTTGACGCTAAGTGCTATGTTGATGTATATAGAATGGTAGATAAATCGTCAACACATCAATATGTGGGTCCATCTGAAGAATATTTGACCACTCTCGCTTGCGAAAGAGTTGAAACCGGCCTATATAAATATACGTTACCGGCGGAATATATTCAGAAAATACAATTGTCGGAATACTGCGAAGCGATTTCTGAAGTAGCTAAGCCTGTGTGTGAGGCAAATTCCATCCTTGGAGTCCTAACTCCCATGACCAAGCAGGCTATATGTTTTTCAATAACCCTTGCCCTTGCTGCAGGAACTGTGACAGCACCAATCGCTATTCCTTTTGAGGGTATATGTACAAAACTTGGAATTTTCCTTGATATGTATTGTTTAACCTCAGATATCAGTAATCAAGATTTCACACTTACGCTATGTAGCGCTATCAAAGCACAAGATGTTATTGTTTCAGAAAGTACACTTTCCATACGTCCGTGGATTAGTGGCGCAGGAAGGAATATCAAAGGGACTCCGGGATTGTTTAAAGCATCGCAACCTCTGTCTATGCTGCATGTTGTGAGTAATAATTTCAAGTCAAGTATTGATATGTTCACTCTTAATCCTCCCGCACCGAATGCCCTGCAGGGCTACGTTGCCGAGGGGCGACTGTATTGTATGTTGAAAGGAGCTGAGATAATAATGTCGATAGTAGGAACAGATGGTTATTCAAAGTCGGAGAGTCACACTATTGATGGAGATGCGTTAATCTACAATGTAACAATGTCGGTCCCTGGAGCTGCCACAGCTGGAATTAGAGACGAATGCACGATAACTGTTACTATGCCATCTGGTGAAACTCTAAAAAAGACAGCAATTTTATTTTTCCAGTAGAATGAGAAATCTGCTGTTTGCCGTATCACTACTGTTTTTCTCGTTGTTTTCAGTACAGTGTGCTGTCGATAGCGAGAAAAGCAGTGGTGATTTGTTTGTTGAGGATGCGGACTTTGATTGTGGAACAATCACGGATACCTCAACAATAATAAACCATACATTTGTTTTAAAAAACAACTCAAGAAAAACCTGCGTTATTAATCAAATTCAGAAGAGTTGCGGTTGTACCGAAGTGAACTGCAGTAAGACTCGGCTTTTATCTGGAGAAAGTGCGGTGGTTTCAGTCACTTTGAATATTAGAGGGCTTTATGGAGAGTTCAGAAAAGGCATATTAATTTACACTTCGTTAAAAGAGTCGCCATTAGAGTTGTCAGTTGGTGGCTTTCGGCTTATGCCGCCCGAGATGCGGGACAAGCAGTTCGCATATAAATTCAGTGATAACCTGAGACTGACATCCGGTAAGATGATTCTGGGATATCTTCAGCATGGACAGTCGAAAAGTTCATCAATAAGTGTCGTTAACACATCTAATAACGGTGTTAAGCTCAGAGGGCGTTTATTGCCGGAAAGAGATTTTGTGTCACTATATGTGCCCGAATATCTTGAGCCCAATGAAATTTCAAGAATTATTGTTGCTTATGATGTGGAGGATATAAATGATGTTTGGGGGAATCAGAGTTGTAAAATATTGTTAAGTGACGGTCTGCGGCAGGATACCATTGATGTGTATTGCGTTATTACCGAAAAGATATTAAGGCAAAAAGGCGGATCACCCAGAATTCTGACACTAATGAAATCGAAAAGGCAAGATATCAATGGCAAGTTAGTTGCAGTGTGCGAAGTGAAGAATGTGGGGGAAAAAGTCCTTTGCATAAAGGATGTTCAAAGGCATGAAGGCGTGGATGCTTCTTTCGGGAAAGAGAGAATAATGCCTAATGAAAGCAGGGATTTAGTGATCACTGTTGATGTTGAGGCGTTTTCGGCAAAGAGTTATGTGGATATAGGGATTTCATCTGACGATCCCATAGAACCATATAAAACATTACGCATTCCAATCTAAACAGTTCTTGAATGTGAATCTATTTTTATTTTAGGCTATGTGTGACCCGATTAGGCAAGTGTTTTTGCCGAGAGCGGATGAGCTGTGAGTGGGTGAGAATGAGTCGGCGGTTGAAGTGGTGTGTGTTATGTATGTGGGGTTATTCTTCGGCGGCGGTGGATAGGACTTGCTCGCGGAAGCGCGGGTCGTCCTTGATGCGCTCCATGGCTTTCTTGGATGCGGCCTGGTGCGACTCTTTCTTGCTGTATCCTATGCCGTCGGCCGCGAAGATTCCGCCAAGCAGTATGGCTGTTTTGAACATGGGATTGTTCTGCGGGTCGTAATAGGTGTCGATAAGCTCAAACTCAATGTTGACGCGATATTTCTGAGTCCACTCTATGAGTCGAGACTTGAAGTTCTGCTCGGTGTTGACCAGCGTGTCGATGTCGATATATCGCTTGATGATGCGCTTGGTGATGAATCGTGCGCAGGCTTCGTAGCCGCGGTCGAGGTAGAGCGCTCCCACAAGTGCTTCCACGGCGTTACCGGCGATATATGAATTGTGGGAAGATGAGTGAGTTGCGGCCTTTACGTGGCTGTCGAGTTTTAGCAGAGTTCCTATGCGGTTAAGGCTCTCGCGCTGCACAATCTTGGCGCGCGTGGAGGTGAGGAATCCTTCGTGTTGTTCTGGGTATTGCTTGAAAAGGTGAGATGCCACCACCGAGTCGATGATGGCGTCGCCCAGAAATTCCAGCCGTTCATTGTTGGCCCACGAGCCCTGAGCGGTTTTGATGGGTTTTGAGCGATGCACGAAAGCGAGCCTGTAGATTTCAATGTCGTGCGGCACGAATCCGGTGGTGCTATAAATAAAAACATAAAACTCCTTATCCTTGGAGAAAAGGAGTTTTATGTGATATATGAGCTCGCTAAATACCATCAGTCTGTGTGTTAGCTCATAGCAATGCTACTGCGGTATTTAGCCCTTAAACTTGCGTACAATGATGCTGGCGTTATGCCCGCCGAAACCGAAGGTGTTGGAGAGAGCGATGTCAACAGTGCGTTTCTGAGCCTTGTTGAAGGTGAAATTCATGTTGTAATCTATTTTCTCGTCGTTGTCGCCGTCTTCGTGATTAATGGTGGGCGGAATAATGTTGTCCTGGCAAGCCTTGATGCAGAACAGTGCTTCCATTGCGCCGGTGGCACCGAGCATGTGCCCGGTCATGGACTTGGTGGAGCTGATGTTCAGCTTGTAGGCGTGCTCGCCGAAGAGGTCGGCAATAGCCTTGGCCTCCGATGGGTCGCCTACGGGCGTGGACGTGCCATGCACATTGATGTAGTCGATGTCTTCCGGCTTGAGGCCTGCGTCCTCTATGGCGCGCTGCATCACCAGACGTGCGCCCAGCCCTTCGGGGTGCGTGGCGGTGATGTGGTAAGCGTCGGCGCTCATACCGCCGCCTATAACCTCGCCGTAAATCTTGGCGCCACGTGCCAGAGCGTGCTCCAGTTCCTCAAAAATGAGGCACACGCCGCCTTCGCCAATCACGAAGCCGTCGCGCGAAGCACTGAACGGGCGTGAAGCCGTTTCGGGGCTGTCGTTGCGAGTGGAGAGGGCGTGCATGGAGTTGAAACCTCCCACTCCAGCCGGATAGACCGGAGCCTCTGCTCCACCTGTGATAATGGCGCAGGCCTTACCCAGACGGATGTAGTTAAAGGCATCAATCATGGCGTTGGTGGAAGTGGCGCAGGCCGAAACCACGCCGAAGTTGGGTCCGCGCAGGCCGTACTTCACACTGATGTGTCCGGCAGCGATGTCGGCAATCATTGTGGGGATGAAGAACGGGCTGTACATGGGTCCGCGCTCGGGGTGCATAGCGTATTCGCCGGCCTGCTCCTCAAATGTGTGCAGTCCGCCGATGCCCGAAGCGAAAATCACGCCCACGTTGTCGCGGTCGGTGGTTTCCACCAGCAGATTAGAATCTTCGATGGCTTGTTTTGCCGCAGCGAGGGCGAACTGCGTGTAGAGGTCGCAACGCTTGAACTCGCGTAATTCTTTGCGGTCGTCCGGATTTGTGAGGTACTTCACCGGGTCGAAGTCCTTGACTTCGCAGGCGAACTTGGTCTTAAACTCGGATGTGTCGAAACGTGTAATAGGTCCTGCACCACTCACGCCATTGAGCGCGTTTTCCCAGATGGTATCAACGTTGCTGCCCAGTGGCGTGACTGCTCCAAGACCTGTTACCACTACTCTTTTTAATTCCATAGTAACAGAGAGTGGGGATGAATAAATTAAGCCTTAGCCTCTTCTATAAACTTGATGGCGTCGCCAACAGTCTGAATCGTGAGAGATTGCTCCTCCGGAATCTTAATGTCGAAAACTTTCTCAAATTCCATGATGAGTTCGGCAGTGTCGAGAGAATCTGCGCCCAGGTCCTGTGCAAATGTTGCATCCTCAGTTACTTGTCCCGGCTCAATAGCGAGCTTGTCCACGATGATAGCTGTTACTTTGTCCTTAATTTCTGACATAATTGTAAAGTTTTAGTTATTAAATATTCAATTCTCTTTTTTTGCTCGGCAAAGTAAGCAATTATTATTGAGATATTAAAGAAAAATTTCAATAAATTGACCTCCGTTGCACTTTTTTAACAGGGAGGAGCTGTGCCTTGCTTTAAGGCGAAATGCGAATCAGTAGTCGAATATTTGAGTTGGCAGGTACACCTCCTGCCACGTGTCGTCGGTGCGGAGCATGTAGTAAAACTTGTTCTCCGGTACTCGTGGAATAGCCACATAGGCGACCTCATTCTTGATGTAATAGAATCCACTGTCGGAATCGTACTGCTCGTAGGATGCACAGAACTCAGTGGTTCCGTCATCAGCCATATATTCGCTCCACAGGTTACCATCCTTGAAAAAGTATCCGAAGGAGTGGAAGAAGAATTTGTTGCCCTGCACGGGGCAGTAGTCGAAAATCTGCTCCACGTCGTAAATCTTTTGCCACTCTCCGTTCTTGTAGATGTAGATGTCGTTAACGGTGGTCTTAGGGATTGAGACCGTTGCTTGCGAGTTGCTGATGTTGTAGTAGTTAGGTTCATCGCCATAGGATGTGTAGGTGTTCCATACGCCTTCAGGGCGGTCTGCCGGTCGGTATTCGTACCAGGCTTCGCCATCGCGGATGAAATATCCGCCATCGTAAACACAAATCAGTGACGTGAAGTTATCGATAATGTTGGTCTTGGCAGTGCTGAAGAAAGTGCCGTCTTGTGCCAGGCGGCGAATCTCGTTGAGTTTATTCACGTCGTTGGCGGCCAGGTCGGTGAGCGTCAGCGACTCGGAAGCGAGTTTGAATGTGTTGTTATGGAATGTGCATACCTTGACTCCGGCGGCATCCTTGAGTTTGACCCATTCGTCCAGAATGGGGTGCGAGATTACGGAGTTGTCCCATTCGGAGTCGTAATCGGCCGAGGTGAACCTAAGCACCGTTTCAGGATGCCGGTTGCCGTAGTTGACACGAATGAGCCCGTTGCGCGCTATCTCCACAGTGGAGGTGGCGAGAATCTTCTCGTTGCTCGAGGTGCGGATGGCGTTGAAGTGGAGAATATAGTCCCAACTCTGCGCCCCGGCAGTGAGCGCGCAAATGGCGATGATGACTATGGAGAATAAACGTCTCATAGTGGTAATGGTTTTTTGCGTGAATAACAGTGGAAATAGCCGCGCCTTAATGGAGCGGGGTGGAGGTGGCGATGCGCTCCGGCGTGGAGAGCCGATGGCTTATTCCTTCTCGCCGTAGAGCAGGTCGCCGCAGTCGCCCAGTCCGGGAACGATGTACGACTTCTCGTTCAGTTCGTGGTCGATGTCACAGGTCCAGAGCGTGGTCTTGTTCTCGGGGAAACGCTGGCTGATGTACTCAATGGCCTGGTCGGTGGCCACGACACTTGCCAGATGGATGTGCTTGGGCTGCCCCTTGGTCATGAGTGCCTGGAAGGCAAGGTCCATCGACGAGCCGGTGGCGAGCATCGGGTCCACTACGAGCACGGTCTTATTGTCGATGCGCGGGCAGGCCATGTACTCGATGTAGATTTTGAACTCGTTAGTCTTCTCGATATACTTGCGATAAGCCGAGATGAAACCGTTCTCCGACTGGTCGAGGTAGCTGAGGAACCCCTCGTGGAAGGGCAGGCCGGCACGGAGTATGGTGGTGAGCACCACCTGCTCCTTGATGACGCTTGTCTGCTTCACTCCAAGCGGCGTCTGAGTGTCAACCACGTGATAGTCGAGACGCTTAGAAATCTCGTAGGCCATGATTTGGCCCAGTCGCTGGATGTTGGTACGGAACCTAAGACGCTCCTTCTGAAGGTCCTTGTCGCGAATTTCGCTCATAAATTGCCCAACTAAAGAGTTCTGGGCGCAAAGATTGATAACTTCCATATTGATTTAGATTTTAGTTGATTATGCTGTTTGAATCAATGTTTCCTATTATTTCGCAAACCCGCCGCCGGTCGCTTTCCAACTGAGAGACCAGCCGGCTGACTGAACTGAACCGGACCTCGTCGCGCAGACGCTCCACGAACCTGAGTGTGAGCTGCCGGCCGTATATGTCGGCATCGAAGCCTATCAGGTGTGCCTCGATGCTCACAGTGGCGTCTCCTTGTGCCACGGTGGGGCGGGTGCCAATGTTGACCATCGCGGGAAAAGAGAGCCCGTCGTCGGTGATGGCAACTGCTGCATAAGCGCCATGTGCCGGAATGAGTTTGAGCGGGCTGAGCGAGCCTACGTTGGCCGTGGGGAAGCCGAGCCCGGTGCCAATGTGCTGTCCAGAGGTAACCGTTCCGGAGATGGAGTAGTGCCGTCCCAGCAGCGAGGCGGCCTGCGCCACGTCACCGCCTTGCAGTAGCCGGCGGATGGCCGAGGAACTGACTTTAAGCCCGAGGGGAGCCTGAAATTCAGGAGCGCGCGTCACTTCCACGCCCACTTGACGGCCCTGCTCAGCGTATTCGTCGGGGGTAATGTCGGCCTGGTGCCCGAAGTGGTGGTTATATCCGGCGAGAAGCACCGTGACACCGTATCGGTCGTGAAGCAGCCGCATAAACTCGCGAGCCGAGAGCGCTGCGAGTTCGGACGTGAAATGTAGCATTATGGCGTGGTCGCAGCCAAGTTCCTCAAACAAGGCCAATTTCTCGTCACCCGGGGTGAGTAGCGGCAGTTTGCTGGCGACTGGGCGCAACACGTGCTGCGGATGCTCATGGAACGACACCACGGCCGATTTCATGCCGCGGGAGCGAGCCTGCTCACAGAGAATGGAAAAGAGGAAGCGGTGTCCGCGGTGAACACCGTCGAACGAGCCTATTGTGGCGATAACAGGGCCAAGAGGCCGGGAGTCGTTTTCGCCAATCACAATCATAGTCCCAGAGGTTTTATGAGGTGGTAGTACTCAGTGCCCGGCGGCACCAGGCATGTGTGGAATCCCAGGCGAGCCGCGGCGTCGAGATTGGTCTGTCCGTCGTCGAAGAACAGCGTCTCGTCCGGGTCGATGCCCATTGTGTTCACCGCATAGCGGAAGATCTTAGGGTCGGGCTTGGTGGCCCGGGCCTCGAAAGATACCGTCACGCCGTGAAAATAGTCGCTGATTGTCAGTCCCTCTTGTGCGAAAAAGCGCGCAATCACGCCATGGAACATGAGCGGATTGGTGTTAGAGAGCACGAAGGTGCGGTAGCGAGTGCGCAACTCGCGCAGAGCCTGGAGTCGCGGCAGCGGTATTCCCACGATGAAAGCGCTGAAAGCGGCATCGATTTCGGCATCGGTGACGGGTCGGCTGAAGTGCGGCCTCATCTGCTCGCGAAATTCCGGGAGAGAAATCTTGCCCTGCTCCAGAAGTTGGAACGGTCCCGACTGCTCGTAAAGACCTATCATGCTGTCGGCATCGTGCATGCCCAGCGCGTTGAGGGCGGCGATGCACCGCTCCCGCTTAATATCAACAATGACCCCTCCAAGGTCGAAAAGCAGGTTTCGGATGTTTTTGTCAGGGGTCATTTTATCGGTCATTTTTTGAAGATTTGTTGATGTTATTGTAAATGCTTTTTCAGAAGTCGCATTGTGTCGTTGCAAAGCCTGATGAACACCTCGCGGTTCTTGAGGTAGGTTGTGGTCTTGACCTGAGTGTCGGTTCCCTTGAAGATGAAACCCGTGTCGGCCGATTCGAGAGCTCTGATAACTGCTGTGGCGCAGTTCGACGGGTCGTGGACCATCTGGTAGTAGTCGCCGAAAGACTCAAGCCACTTCGACATCTGAGCCACACCCAAATTGATGATTCCCGGGTTCACGCAGTTGACGTGGATACGCTTGGTACGGAGCACGGTGGAGATGTAGATTGACATGAGTGTGAGCGCCAGTTTGCTCTGTGCGTAGGCCGTGGGCGGGATGAAACTGTTCACGGCCGGGAACTCGTAGGGGAGCGACACCAGTTTTCGCGAGAGAGTGGTGGAGAAGATGATGTGCGAATTTTCGGACATAAGGGGCACAAGTTGCAGAGTGAGCAGCACTGTGCTGAGGAAGTTCACCTGAACAATCTTCTCGTATCCGTCGGGGCTGGTTTGACTGTGGCGGGAGATGTAACTGGCATTGTTGATAAGCGCGGCCACCGGCCTGTTAAGTTCCTTAATGCGGTTGCAGAAACTCTGTACACCCGCAAAAGAACTTAGGTCAAGCCTGATGAATGTAATGTCCTGATTGAGAGTAGTCTCTTTCAGTTTGGCTACGAAATCAATTCCTCTCTGCTCATTGAAACTGGCAATGATTAGCGGTTTGCCCTGTGCCGCGAGCCTCTTGGAAATAATGGTTCCCGTGGAGTCGGTAGCGCCTGTGACAATGAATACCGGAGCCTGGTTTTGTGCGTCCATATCGGTTGCTGTTTTTTATTTTGAAAAAAAGAGTCAGTGCAAAGATATTAAATTATGCGTAATGCGGCAAGCGCATCACGCATAATTTTAGATTTGCCGAAAAATTGAACACCTTATTTGTGCGTCTTGTAGTTAACGCCCAGGTTATACATGATAAATGACTGGATATCGGTGTATTCATCGATGATTTTGGATATGGGCTTGCTGTGTCCGTGTCCGGCTTTGGAGTCGATGCGGATAAGTTTGGGAGCCTTTCCGGTGTCGCTTGCCTGGAGAGTGGCGGCATACTTGAACGAGTGAGCCGGTACCACTCGGTCGTCGTGGTCGCCTGTGGTGACCAGAATGGCCGGGTAGCGCGTGCCGTCGTTGCTGATGTTGTGCAACGGAGAGTAGGCTTTAAGATAGCGGAACATCTCGGGGCTGTCGTCGCTGCGTCCGTAGTCGTGTGCCCAGTTCCATCCGATGGTGAAATACTGGTACCGGAGCATGTCCATCACGCCTACCTGCGGCACAGCCGCGGCCCAGAGGTCGGGGCGCTGGTTCACCACGGCACCTACGAGCAGGCCGCCGTTGCTGCCACCGTTGCAGGCCAACTTGGCGGGGCATGTGTATTTCTCGCTGATGAGATATTCGGCAGCCGCGATGAAGTCGTCGAACACGTTCTGTTTCTGCATCAGAGTGCCGGCCTCGTGCCACTTCTCGCCGTATTCACTGCCGCCACGCAGATTGGTGTAGGCGCAGACGCCGCCCATGTCGAGCATGGCGAACGGGGTGCGGCTATAGGAGAAGCCCGGAGTCATGGAGATGTTGAAACCGCCGTAGCCATAGAGGAAAGTGGGTCGCTTGCCGTCGCGCTTGAGCCCCTTGCGATAAATGAGGAACATGGGAATCTTGGTTCCGTCCTTGCTGGGATAGAACACCTGCTCGGTGACGTAGTCGGCCGGATTGAGTTTCACCTTAGGCGCGAAAGCCAGTTTGCTGTCATGCGAATCGAGGTCAAACCGATAGATGGAAGTGGGGAAAGTGTAAGACGTGAAATTGTAGAACACGGCGCGGCTGTTGTTCTTCGAGGAGAAAGATGCAGAACCGAAAGTGGGCAACTTAATCTCGCATATCTCGCGTCCATCCTTGTCGTAGAGATAAGGGTGCGAGGCAGCGTCGCGCTCGTAGTTGAGGATGAACTTGTGGCCGGCCATCTGTGCGCTTGCCAGCACATAATCCTTTTCGGGGATAAATTCCGAAACGTTGGAGTAGGCAAGGTTCTGAGCGTCGAAAGCAAGAATTTTCCAGCAAGGCGCATCTTGGTTAGTGTGGACGTAGATTTTGCCGTTGTCCACCCCGATGGGGTTGGCAGTGAATTTCATGTTGTGAGTGAGTTGGACGTAGTGCGGGTTGCTGTCCTTCAAATCCTTGACATAAAGTATGTTGCCGTCGCCGTCGCTTTCCCACATGAACACATAGCGCTCATCGTCGCTGACCGATGCCTGATAGAAGAGCAGCGGATTGGTGTGGCTGCGGAACTCCACATAGTCCTGCGACTGTAATGTGCCGAGTTTGTGGTAAAAGACCTTGTGGAACTCATTTTTGGAGGACTTGGCATCCTCGGGAGCATCGTAGGCGCTGTAGAAGAAGCCGTCGCCGAGCCACTGCGCGTCGGTGAACTTAGCCCAGGTGATGTGGTCGGGTAGAGTCTCGCCTTTTATGAGGTCGAGGACGAAAATCTCGTTCCAGTCGCTGCCGTTGCGCGTGATGACATAGGCCAGATAGCGGCCGTCGTGCGAGAAATTGAGTTGCTGCAGAGCCACGGTTCCGTCGTCGGAGAGCGTGTTGGGGTCGAGGATCACCTTAGTCTTGCAGGTTGCAAGGTCTATTTCGCTCAGTTTCACCCTTTTCCCGTCGAGCAGAATGTTGCCCTCCTTGAGGTCGTTCACGAAATCCTCGTCCACTTTGTAGAGAACAGACTGGTTCTGAAGCCCGTCATTGCGGAAGAAATAGAGGTTGTCCTTTACCATGAAGGGGATGCCCATTTTCTCGTAGTTGGCGAGTTCGGTGATGCGTTTTTTCACTGCGTCGCGGAACGGGATTTTCTTGAGGTAGTTTTGTGTGACAAGATTTTCCTGCTTCACCCACTGCTCAGTCTCGGGACTGTTGTCGTCTTCGAGCCAGCGATACGGGTCGGGGACCGGCGTTCCGAAATAGTTGTCAACGGTATCGACCCGAGCGGCCACGGGGTAACTGATTTGAGCCTGTGCGGAAATAGCCAGTGAGGCTGAAACTAAAGATAGCATTATAATTTTTTTCATATTTTAGAAAGTTTTGATTTTTAGCGATTTATGTGGGAGGCTGTTAATTGAGAGAAGTGATGAAAGCCACAAGCGACTGGCCCACAGCCTTGAGCGTGGCGGGGTCGATGACCTGTATGGTGTCGTCCACGGTGTGCCACTGCGGGAAGAAACCAGAGCCACGCAGGTCAATGATGTCGATGCACGGGATTCCGGCCCGGCAGAGCGTGACGTGGTCGTCGGTGATAGCCCCCGACGGTTTTCTGACGAAATAGGCCGAATAGCCCGCGCTTGCCGCCGCGTCCCACACGGCCGAAGCCGTGGTCGCCGCATACTGCATGGAGAAATATTCAAAGCCGAACTGCGCGCCGGTGGCACCCACCATGTCGAGCAGGATGGCGTGCATGGGGTGGTAATCCTTAGCCAAGTCGCTACCGGCCCAGAACTGAGTGCCCAGCGCCCACGAGGCGTCATCGCCAGCGTCGCCGTAGTCCTCTGCATCGACAAACAGCATGTCGATGCCCACCGGCAGGTCGGAGCCCTGCAGCGCACGCGCCAGTTCCAGCATCACCGCCACGCCGCTCGCACCGTCGTTGGCGCCCATAACCGGTTTCTTGCGGTTGTCGCGATTGGGGTCGTTGTCGGCCCAGGGTCGGCTGTCGTAGTGCGCGAGCAGCAGAATCCGCTGTTGCTTTTGCGGCAGGAAAGAGGCCATGACGTTAGTGATGTTAAGCGGAACGCCGTTGAAGGCGGTGACCACGCCCTTCTGTGTGGTGACTTCGGCCCCTACTTGTGCTGCCCGGTCCATAATCCACTGCAGGCAGAGTTCGTGAGCCTGTGTTCCGGGCACGCGCGGGCCAAAGTCGCACTGTTCCCTAACGAGGTTCAATGCCGAATCGGCGTTGAATGTTATAGCGGGTCGTGATGCCGTCGCGGCCACGTTGTCGGCGTCGGCAGGTCGCTTTCCGGAGCAAGCCAGACAGAGGACGCCTATGAGAAAAAAAGATGTTAATTTAGCCAAGTGCATAATGCTGAATAGAATTGAATTACAAAATTAGGGAAAAACATTGTAACCGCCAAATGAGTTTCAAGGAGAGCGCGTGGAGAGCGGCTTTTGAGTGCATGGAAGGCAGTTTAGAAAATGGCATTGACAAGGGGGTGCGGAAAGCAGTAATTTTGCATCGTGAAATTCAGGCACAGGTGAGCCGCCCACCGAGAGGGAGGACACCAACGAGACAAAACAAGCCGAACTCAAGCCTGAGCGGAAATCCGCTGTAGCGCTGAGCGAGGAAATTATTAACCAATTAAATTCTTTTTATCATGAAAAAGTTACTGAAAAGCGTGAAAAACGCATGGAAGGCCGTGAAGAAGACGGCAAAGTGGGTTCAGAATCATCGTCCGCTGGTTCTGATGGTGGTGATAACGTTGCTGCTGATGCTGCTATGCGGCTGCATAGGCGGAAGTTGCGGAGCGGCACTGGCGATGGCGGCCGTGGTGGTTCCCGGGACGGAAGGTGGCAAGCATGTGGTGGACGGTCCGCTCACGACCGATGTGACCCGAGAGGAGGCCCCCGAGTTGCTGCTCAACGAGATTGACCGCGAGATAGTGAAGATACGTCCGATGGCCACCCCGATTGACCAACTGTCGCGCCATGCCGGAGCCAAGCACTCGGGGAGCATGGTGGTGGATTACTACAACGTGGACACCAAGCCAACGAGTGCCAAGACCGTGAAACTCTACGACGAGGACGATGTGCCCGACCCGACCAAGCCAAAACTCTACACTGAGCAGGATCGCATCTTCGACGTAAGCGACACAATCCTGGTGAAGGGCATGAAAGGCTATGAGGCCGACGGAACGACCGAGAGCGAGCATGAACTGGTGCTCTACGTGATAGGCCGTGACGACGTGAGCGGCGGCATCATGGTGGAGGCCGTGAACGGCAAGAACACCGAAAACAATACAAACATCGTGCCGACAATCCAGTCAGGAACCGTGCTGATAAGGATGGGCCGCGCCGCAACCGAACTGGATGTGATGTCGCCACAATTCGAGGCCCTGCCTCAGAAGGCGCAAAACTTCTGCCAGATTTTCAAGATGCAGATAGAGCAGAGCACACTGCAGCGCCTGAGCAACAAGGAGGTGGGCTGGAGCCTGAACGACCAGGAGGAAGCCGCGGTTTACGATATGCGCCTGGGCATGGAGAAATCGTTCCTCTTCGGCAAGAAAGCCCGCGTGTGGGACCCTGTGAAGAAGGAGAGCATCATGCTCACAGGCGGCATCTGGAGTCAGGCAGGCAAAGAGTTCGGCTACGACGCGTTCAGCAGCGACGTGATAGTGGACCTGATGCGCACCGCGTTCACCGGCAACGCAGGCAGCAAGCGCAAGGTGCTGATAGGCGGCTCCGGCCTGATAAGCGCGCTTAACAAGCAAGACTACACCAAGGTGATAACCGCCGGTGAGAGCGTGGCCAAGTGGGGCATAGACTTCACTGAACTGAGGAGCAAGTTCGGGACACTGTATGTGCTGATGAGCGAGGTGTTCGACGAGTGCGGTCGTCAGGACGACGGAATAATCATAGACCCCGACTATCTGCAAAAGTACGTCCACGTGCCGTTCAGCACCGAGTCGCTGAACCTGAAAGCGAGCGGCGTGCGCAACGTAGATGCCACGGTACTGACCGAAGCCAGTTGCCTGGTGCTTCGCTACCCCAAGGCCCACGTGCGCGTGGTGAAGCGATAGGCGCCAGAGAGAACAGTCGCTCATGGTAATTCAACCCCGATTCGGGTTCAAGCCGATTCCAGAAGCCCCCAAAAAGGCCGATGGAATCGGTGTTTTTTGCCATAACAAAAGTTTCTTGGAACTTTTGAGATGATTCACAACCACAATCTTAAAGTGGTCGAATTTGACCACTTTAGAATGCAGACAGATTTGAATGTATGATGCAGGCAAGATTTCGATTGATGATTTCTTTTGCAACATTAATCCAGCGAAACCGTATCAGGCTTATCTCTCCAACGCCTTGAAGGTGGCGGACGTGCTCGACTGGGTGCTGCAACAACTCGGCAAGTCCGAGGTGTGGCAGACCTCGTTCTCAATCAGCGAGGAGTTCATTCGCCGATTGTACTTCATCGAGAAGTCCGGCCTCGTCACTCGGTTCAACCTCGTGCTCGACCACAAGGCCACAAACAAGACGCTCAAACTTTGGGCGTTCATCACGCAGGTTATCACCACCACCTACCTTGCCGACAACCACAGCAAGGTGCTGCTCGTCAAAAGCGAGCAAGGAGAAGTGGTCAGCATCATCACATCTCAAAATCTAACACGAGGTAACAGAAGTGAGAGTGCCGTGGTCACTACCGACCCCGAACTGTTCGCCACGCTCCAGGCACAAATCCAATGAATTGCTATTAATGCAAATAGCAACATTGGAAGGTTTATTGGGCAAATCGTGTTAATCATCAGAAAATGCTTTGCTACGTCGGCAATATTTTGTAACTTTGCGGTCTCGAAACGGGTGACGTGGGTGCTGCCCAAAAAACCCGAAGCGAGAGAGCAAAAATAAGTATAAACCCAAGGTGGAAAAATTTGGCTGCTTGCAACCACTTGAAAAAATGCTAAAATTGCGATTTCATCGAATAATTTCGGACATTTTTAGCGTTTTTCCACTAGTAAAAAACTGTTGGAAAAATGAATTATTTATTCACATCTGAATCGGTGTCGGAAGGACACCCTGACAAAATCGCGGACCAGATAAGCGACGCATTACTCGACCACTTCCTTGCCTACGACCCGCAGTCGAAGGTGGCTTGTGAAACCCTTGTAACCACCGGGCAGGTGGTTATAGCCGGCGAGGTGAAGAGCGATGCCTACGTGGACCTGATGGAGGTGACGCGCGAAGTAATTAACCGTATAGGCTACACCCGGAGCGAATACAAATTCGACGGCGACTCGTGCGGCGTGTTCTCGGCACTGCATGAGCAGTCGGAGGACATTAACCGCGGCGTGGAGCGCGAAACCGCCGAGGCGCAGGGAGCGGGTGACCAGGGCATGATGTTCGGCTATGCCTGCAATGAGACCGAGTCGCTGATGCCCCTCACGCTGGACCTTGCCCACACACTGCTGCGCGAACTGGCCGAGTTGCGCAAAGGTTGCCTCTTGCCATATCTGCGTCCCGACGCTAAGAGCCAGGTTACCGTGGAATACGACAGTGAGACCCGCAAGCCGGTTCGCATCCACACCATAGTAATCAGTACCCAGCACGACGAGTTTGTGAAACCCGACCGCGAGCGTGGCATTACACAGGCCGATGCCGACCGGCAGATGCTGGAGCGGATTGAGAATGACATCCGCAACGTGCTACTTCCCAGAGTGATAGCCAAGCAGCCCGACAGCGTGAAGGCACTGTTCGACAGTGACTTGAAGTTGATGGTGAACCCCACAGGAAAGTTTGTTATAGGCGGTCCTCACGGCGACACCGGCCTGACCGGGCGTAAAATCATAGTTGACACCTACGGCGGCCGTGGAGCACACGGCGGCGGCGCGTTCAGCGGCAAGGACCCGAGTAAGGTGGACCGCAGTGCCGCGTACGCGGCGCGCCACATCGCCAAGAACGCGGTGGCGGCCGGCATAGCCGACGAGATGCTGGTGCAGGTGTCGTATGCGATAGGCGTGGCTGAACCGGTGAGCCTGTTTGTGGACACGCGCGGCACGAGCCACGTGAGCCAAACCGATGCCGAGATAGCCGAGATACTGGGCCAGTTGTTCGACATGCGCCCCGCGGCCATAGAGGAGCGCCTGAAACTGCGTGCCCCCATCTACGAAGAAACCGCAGCCTACGGGCATATGGGCCGCAAGCCGCAGGTGATTTCCAAGCACTTCAAGTCGAAGTACGATGACGAGAAATTCGTCCGCGTGGAACTGTTCACGTGGGAGAAACTGGATTACGTTGACATACTGAAACAGGCATTCTCGCTGTAAGGCGGTCAGTCTTGCAGAATGCGCGGAAGCCTCACCCTCTCGGGCGGGATATTGATAGCGTAGGTCCCGCCTCGAGAGCCGCTGATGTAATAGCGCTTGGCGACATCACTTTTCAGAATCAGCGAGTTGAAGGCCCGCTTGATGCGAGAGATATTCTCGTTGATGCTATTGGATGTCATATCCACAAGATTGCTAATCTTTCTTTCCACCACCCGTTCACGGCTGCCCGGCCTGATGAGGAAGTAAATCTGCTTCAGTTCGCGGCTGTGGTCCACAAGTTCGTTAAGTCTGAGACCCTCTGGGTGCTTAAGGAACAGGATATAGAGGCATCGGCACAGAGCCGGCATTGCTACTACGGTCTCGTTATATCCGGGAAGCACCACTTGCAGGTCACCGTTGATGGTGACATCGCTCAGCGAGTCGTTGCCTATGATGAATTTCCCCTTGATTTCCTGTTGCAGAATAGCCGAAGGGTCTTCATTATAGGTCATCACGAAATTCAGGATTGCGGCCTGAAGTTGGCGCAGGTCCCGTTCGCGCTGACGCACAGTCTCGTCGAATTCATCTGCCTCGTCCTCGTCATCATCGGCGGGCGCAATGCTCATGGCCATCATCTCGCCGTCATACGAACTGCCACCACTGAAGCCATATTGTGATTTAGATGCGAGTCGTTCATTGATTTCGAGTTCTTCAGTGCTTTCGGATGTTAGTTCGTCGGGTTCGTCCGGCCTCATGAAAGATGCGTCGTCCGGGCCAATAGACCGATAGCCTAAGAGAGCAGAGTCTTCAGATATAAAGGGCTCAATGGTGTAGTTACCGCTGTCGCCGTTGCGGAAATCGTTGAAATAGAACTTTGCAAAAAGGCCTATCTCGCTTGTGTCGCGGTTGAAATCACCGGTCAGCGGAGACCTCAGTGTGGCCCGTTGTCCAATGTTGCCGATATTGAAACGCAGTGCCACGAGCGAGAGCGATGGCGCAGTCCGGTCAATCATCACTTGGCATTCGCACATCCGGCCCCTGTTGTCATAACAACTGAGGAAAGTCATAACCCTGTTGACGTACGCCATATCGGGCTGATTGGGTGATATCAGGTAGATGATACCATATTTAAGTTTGAAAAAACTGTCGGAGAAGTCAAACATATTGTGTAAGGTTTTATAAGGTAAAGGTAATACAAATGCAAAAATAAGGAATTTTTGTGACAGTGTGTTGCGCCTTCCGAGGAAAATAGTTTTTTATACGACCAACTGAGGGCGGCCAATCAGGCTCACCCTCAGTGCGGGTCGGTTCCAGACTGCGGGAACGCAGAGCGACGCTACTACTGAAAATAGCAGCGGTTAGACTTAATTTTCTCCTCCAGTTCTTCCTCGTCGGACATCATACCCATCTGCTTGAGGCGCATAATTTCGGCCATCTTAGCCGACCAAGCCTTGCGGGAGTTGCGCTCACGCTCAAACATATCGCGGGTTCCTTCAGCCGTTTTTGCAAAGCACAGAGCGTTGTCGATGTGGAGCGAGTAAGCCACCGCTTCCACGTCGTGGTCGGCGCCGATATAGGCAAAGAGCCAGCCCTCCTTCTTGTACTGAGCGATGAGACGGCTCGCGGTGGGGAAGTCGAACTCGTGAGAGTCGTTCTCGTAACCGTCGGTGATGATGGTGACGCTCACCGAAGCCGAACTGTTGCCTTCCACCAGCCTGTGTGTCTTCACGATAGTGGTTCCCACGGCGTCGTAGAGCGGCGTGCAGCAGCACGGCTGATAGTCATCGAGGTTAAGGTTCTTCACTTGGCTAATGGGCTTGCTGTCCACGATTTTTGTCATTTCGCAACTGCAGAATGCCACAATAGTCACCAGTTGGGCGGTGTCGGGGTTGGCTTTCTGCTGAGCGCGTATGGTGCCCAGGGTCTCGTTAACGCCTCCCACCGCCTGAGTGCGGATAGAATCCATGGAGCCGCTCTTGTCCAGAATAATAACATTGTGGATTACTGATTCGTTTTTGATATCTGTTTTCATAATTCTGTTGAGTTTAGTTGGTTAATAATTCTGATGCAAAATTAGGTCATGTTCCCATAGGCGCGAGATTTCTGCAAGGTTGTAATTTTTTATTTTGCGGTATATGCTTGGTTTACTGTGATTTAGAATTGAATAAATTTTTTATTTTTAACTTTTTGCAGGGTGTTGTATCCAATTATTGAAAGATTAGAAAAACTGAGATTGAATGATATGAAGCATTTTCTTGTAAGGTTATTGATGGTGCTAATGTGCGTGAGCATGACACAGAATGCGTTTTCTCAAGACGATTGCGACGATGCGTGCGCTGTGGGTGACCCTTCGGTTACGGCAGTGTCCGGTATATATCGTGTGGTGTCCCCTGTGGGGAATCAGCGAGTGGGAATGATAAAGATGGCGGCTCGCCCCGGTTCGCTAAACGGCAAGACGTTTGCCCTTGTGGGCGGCTCGTTTATGGCAAGTGTGACCCATCCGGAACTGAAGCGGCTCATTCAGGAGAATTATCCCGGCTCCAGGGTGTATGTCCTCAGCGAGATAGGTTCGGCCGGACTGTATCCGGCACCGGGTGTGCGAAGGCAGTCGGTGGATGAGTTTCAGCGCAAACTCAGAGAACTGGGCGTTGACGTGGTGGTTTCGGGCAACGGTGGTTGCGGAATCTGCACGCCACGCGAGACCGGTTCGTGCATAGCGGCGGAGTACGCAGGAGTGCCGTCGGTGATGATAGCCGCACCGGGGTTCACCACCCAGGCCGTGGTAACTGCTCGCAATGCAGGTGTTCCGGCGCTGCGCGTTGCCGAATATCCGGGCGCGTTCGCCAGTCACAGCACCGAGCAACTGGTGGAGAATACCCGTAAAGTGCTGTGGCCTCAAATCGTGAAAGCACTGACCGAGCCGCTGACAGCCGAAGAAGTGGCTCCGGCCGGCAGCGGCAGGTCGCTTGACCCGCGCCAGCCCATCTACGGCGGCACCCTCGACGAGGTGAACAGTTTCTTCCGCGAGATGTCGTGGTCCGACGGGATGCCGGTGGTTCCGCCCACGGTGGACCGAGTGAACGAATTTCTGCACTTCACCCCCTATAAGTGGAACGACGAGATAGCCACACTTTCGCCGGCTCAGAGGCAGACGCTCACGTGGCATGTGGCAGTGAACGGCGTGATGGCCGGTTGCAAGCCCGAATATATGCCGCTGCTGGTGGCGCTCACGAAGGCGATGGCCAACCCCATGTTCCGTCGTACGCTGGCAAGCACCCACGCCTGGTCGCCCTACTGCTGGGTGAATGGTCCCGTTACGCGCCAACTGGGGCTGGACCACGGACAGGGCCTCATCAGCGAGCCGGAAAACGCGTCGTTAGGCCGTTTCCTTAACCTGGCCATGCTTAATCTGGCCGGATATTACGTGAAGCAAGACCGCATGGGCACATTCGGCTACCTGATGCCGTGGTGCATCGCCGAAGACGAGGCCGCCTGTGTGGAGATAGGGTGGCAACCGTTCCATGTGCGTCAGGGCTACGCGCTCAACGACAATACGGTGGCAATGTCGTCGGCCTTGCAGTGGGGGAACAATATGGCACCGGCCACCACCGACGGTCAGCGCATAGCCGAACTGATGGCCTGGGACATCACTGAGCGCAGTCAACTGGCGCTTGGCAGCGGAATGCAGTACACATTCCGCACCATCCTCATCACGCCCGAGGTGGCGCGGATTCTGATTGACACCTACGGCACACCGGGCAATCTGGAGGACCATCTGGTGTCCTATGCCCGCCGCCCGCTCAAGGAGCGCGTTTTCGCCAATTACTACGCTAACCCCGGTAGCCGAATGACCGCCACGGTGGGGCAGTACGCGGCAGTGGTGGGCAAGGAGGAAGACGCATTGCTCACCCGTACCCCCGAGTGGTACGACTCCGACAAAGAAAAGATAATGACTGTGCCCACCATGCTCAAAGGGGAAACCGCGTTCCTCATTACCGGTGACGCGTCGCGAAACAAGGTGCAGACTATGCCCGGCGGAGGTGTGGCTACGGTGAAGGTGGAACTTCCCGACAACTGGGATGAACTGATGGCCGAAAAAGGCTATCCGGCACTGAGTGTCATGTATCTGAGCACCGATGCCGATGCCTTCAGGGCGCAGGGTGTGAAAGCGGAAAACGCGCCCATTACCACCGACTACAAGGCGATGTCGGACAAGCGTAAGCACAATCGTGGCGCCATGTCGCGAGAGCGACGCGGCAACCATAACCAGGGTGGCGACCGCTATCCGTACGAATTTAAACCGAATCGGTCATTCGGCCGACGAAATTAGGTTTTATAAAGTCTATTTATGCCATAACAGTTTTCTTTTGGCATCTTGCTTCAGTGATTGTTTTGCCATAGCCCGCTATGTCTTCAGCAATCACTTCGCAACCTTCTCAAAATAAAATCTGCTCTGGCATAAATCCTAATGGGCCGATTCGGGTTTATGAATCAGGGTAGCGTGAGCGGCCGCTACTGACGGGCAAATGTGGCGTGATTAGAACTTGAGGTCTTCCTCGTTCTTGGGAGCGGGCGGATAGTCAACGGTGTAGTGGAGTCCGCGCGATTCCTTGCGTTCTTTAGCCTGACGCATAATCAGATAGCCCACGTTGATGATGTTACGCAACTCGCAGATGCGTCGGCTCACCTTGCTGGTCTTGAACAGTTTCTCGGTCTCTTCGTAGAGGATGTCGAGTCGGTTCCATGCGCGGTCCAGACGCAGGTTGCTTCGCACGATGCCCACGTAGGCGCTCATGATGTCTTCCACTTCTTTTTCGCTCTGACTGATAAGCACCATCTCCTCGGGGTGCGTGGTGCCGCTGTCGTCCCACTCGGGGATGTCCTCGCGGAAGGCGTAGTGATTGTGGTGCTCAATGGCGTGCTTGGCAGCGGCGTCGGCATACACAACGGCCTCAATCAGCGAGTTGCTGGCCAGACGGTTGCCTCCGTGAAGTCCTGTACACGAGCATTCACCCACGGCGTAGAGACGGTGAATCGACGAGCAGGCGTTGAGATCCACCTTGATGCCGCCGCACAGGTAGTGCGCAGCCGGCACCACCGGAATGTATTCCTTGGTTATGTCGATGCCTATTTCCAGGCAGTGCTTGTAGATGTTGGGGAAGTGATGCTTGGTCTCCTCGGGGTCTTTGTGCGTTACGTCGAGGAACACATGGTCTTCGCCGCGCTGCTTCATCTCGCTGTCGATGGCGCGTGCCACCACGTCGCGCGGGGCTAGAGACAGGCGCGGGTCATACTTCTGCATGAACTCCTCGCCGGCCAGGTTGCGCAGTACAGCTCCGTAGCCGCGCATGGCCTCGGTGATGAGGAACGCGGGGCGGTCGCCGGGGTGGTAGAGTGCGGTGGGGTGGAACTGGACGAATTCCATGTCCTGCACGGTTCCCTTGGCACGATACACCATGGCTATTCCGTCGCCTGTGGCGATGAGCGGATTGGTGGTGGTGCGATACACCGAGCCGATGCCGCCGGTGGCCATAAGCGTTACGCGCGAGAGGAACGTATCGACACGTCCGCTCTGCTGGTCGAGCACGTAGGCACCATAGCATTCTATGTCTTGTGTGCGGCGGGTCACTATCTTGCCCAGGTGGTGCTGGGTGAGAATCTCCACGGCGAAGTGGTTTTCAAAAATGTCGATGTGCTCGTTGGCCTTCACAGCCGCCACCAGCGACTGCTGAATCTCGTGGCCGGTGTTGTCGGCATGGTGCAGGATGCGGAACTCGCTGTGGCCGCCCTCGCGGTGAAGGTCGAAGTTGCCGTCTTCCTTCTTGTCGAATTCCACGCCCCACTCAATGAGTTGCCTGATTTGTCCGGGGGCCTCGGTAACCACTTTCTTCACGGCCTCGGGGTCGCTGAGCCAGTCGCCGGCCACCATGGTGTCGTGTATGTGCTTGTCGAAGTTGTCAACGAGCAGATTAGTCACACTTGCCACACCGCCCTGAGCCAGGTCGGTGTTAGCCTCGTCGAGTGAACTCTTGCAAATCAGCGCCACTGAGCCTGTCTTGGCCACTTTCAGCGCGAAACTCATACCGGCCACTCCCGAGCCGATGATAAGGTAGTCGTATTTTCTTGTCATAATGATTGACGGTTTTCGTTTTTAGTTTCGGTTATCTGTATAAAGGAGTGTTCTATAAATTAACTTGCGATGATTTTGAATTTATATCGAGCAGATGCGAAGTTAAAGATGAAGCGGCGTAGCGGGCTACGTTGCAAGACTTTAGCGCAGCAGATGCCGATAGAAAACAAAATGAGCCAAGAACACATCGTTACTGTTATTAATTTATAGAACACTCCTAAAGTCATTTCACAAGCAAAATTACGAAATAAAGCTGAGAAAACAGAGCAAAACGAGAAAATAATAAGCAAAAAAAACCTTCTGTGCCCCGAGTCGTGACTGCGGATTACTGATGTGGGAGCGTGAACTGCCCAAAAACTTGCAAAAAACGTGGCTCAGTTAAAATTTCTTCACAAAAAATTTCACTAATTAGAAATTATTGCTTACCTTTGTTTACTTTACCGTTAAGATAGGCCGTAGCGGTGGCCGCGTTATCTTAAATTAACTTAAAAACTAACATTTTTTACACATATAAATTATTTTTATGAGACTTAAACTGTTTATGCTAATTGCGCTATTCGCATCCGTGGGCATGTTTGCTCAAAACGCGGGAGTGCGAGGCGTGGTTGTTGATGCCCAGACTAAGCAGCCTGTGGCGGGTGCAACAGTCCTGCTTGGCAGTCAGGGCGTTTCAGCCACCACCGGTCCTAATGGAGACTTCTACATCTCCAATGCCAAAGAGGGTAAGGATAACCTGTTAATTTTCGGCTACGGCTACGATGACCATTTCCAGGACGTGGAGATTTTTAACAACAACGTCCTCAGCCTGGGTTCGGTGGCAATCAAGCCGACTGAGTTCAGTGCCGTTCAGGCATTCAAGGACAACAACCTGGACCTGACTATCAGCCAGTCGGACCTTGAAGACGAAGAAGGCAACACACAATCGGTGGGCTTGCTTACGGGAGCCAGCGACAACCCGTTCTATCAGGCCGCCAGCTTCAAGTTCAGTATTATGCGATTCCGCATAAGGGGGTACCAGAACGAGTATTCGCAAACCTACATTAACGGTGTGAATTTCAACGATGCAGCTCGCGGACGGTTCAATTACTCTATGACCGGAGGTCTGAATCAGGCCTTCCGCAGCAAGAGCACCGGACTGGGCGTTGAGGCCGTGAGTTACGGCTTCGGCGGTCTGGGCGGCGCTACTAACATCGCCACCTACGCCAAGGACTATTCGCCGGGTTTCCGTGCCGGTGTGGCTTACACCAATGGCAACTACAAGTACCGCGGAATGGTGACCTACAGCACCGGACTTAACGACAAGGGCTGGGCTCTGACGCTCTCGGCAGTGGGCCGATATGCCGATGAGGGTATATACCCCGGAACGTTCTATAACAGCTGGGGCTACTTTGTCTCGGCTCAGAAGGTGTTCAATCGCCATCACAGCCTGTCGCTCACCACATTCGGCGCTCCCACCAAGCGTTCGTCTAACATGGCGACTTATCTGGAAGCCTATCAGCTTGCCGGCGACAACAAGTACAATCCCAGCTGGGGCTGGCAGGAAGGCAAGAAGCGTAACCACCGCGTGGTGGAATCGTTCAGCCCCACGGCAATCCTGAACTGGGTGTGGGACATTAACGACAACACCAAGCTCAATACCGGTGCCGCATTCCAGAAGTCGTTCTACGCTTCGTCGTCGATTAACTGGAACAAGGCCGCCGATCCAAAGCCCGACTATTACCGTTACCTTCCGTCGTACTACACCGACGAGTCGGTTAAGGCTCTCTATACCGACCTGTGGCTCAACGACGAGGACTACCGCCAAATGGACTGGAACGGAATGTATCAGGCTAACTACCGCAACAACGTGATTGCCGACCAGACAGGCGAGGAGCACGGCTCCACCTACATCCTGGAGAACCGTCACAGCAACCAGGCCGCATGGATGTTCAACAGCACACTCAACACCCGAATCAACAAGGAACTCACCCTGCAGGGCGGCGTAGGACTGAACTACACTAACTCGTCGTACTACAAGACGATGAAAGACCTGCTGGGCGGACGCTACTGGCTGGACACCGACCCGTTCAGCGAGCGTGACTTCTCGGGCGACAACGTGGTGACCCAGAACAACACACTGGACCCCAACCGCAAGATATTCAAGGGCGACCGCTTCGGTTACGACTACAATATCTACGGTCTGAAGGGCAACATCTGGCTGCAGAACGTGTGGAACTTCGCCAAGTGGAACATCGACTACAGCGTGAACGTGAGCTACTCGTCGTTCCAGCGCGAAGGCTTCATGCTCAACGGACGCTCTATATTTAAAGATGAGTACGGAAACTACTTGACCGACACCAAGGGTAACTACCTGAACAATTCTTACGGCAAGGGTGTGAAACACGACTTCGTGAACTACGCCTTCAAGGGCGGTATCATATTCAAACTCGACGGTCGTAACAACTTCGCACTGCACGGCTACTACGGCACTCACGCTCCTCTGAGCTACAACGCCTATGTGTCGCCGCGTATCAAGGACGACGTAATCACCAACCTCAAGAGCGAGAAAGTGTGGAGCGCCGACCTGAGTTACAACTGGAACTACCGCATCTTCAAGGGCGTTATTACCGCCTTCTACACCGATATGCAGGACGGAACCGAGCGCACCGCGTTCTACGACGATGCCATGAACACATTCGTGAACTATGCGCTCACCGGCGTGCACAAGGTGTTCAAGGGAATTGAAATCGGCGCAAGCGTGAAGGTTACTCCTTCGGTAACCCTGAGCGGTGCCGCCAACATAGCCCGCTATCAGTACAAGAACCGACCGCTGGGAACACGTAGCGTGGAGAACGGCCTCTATGAGGATATCACCAAGACCGTTTACCTGAAGAACTACTACGTGGGCGGAACGCCTCAGGAGGCCTACACCCTGGGTGTGAACTGGGCCGCTCCTCACCGCTGGTTCTTTGAGATTAGCGGAACCTACCTCAACCGCGCTTACGTGGACCTCACCCCGATGCGCCACGAGGCTATGGATGACCTGTGGACGCTGGCTACCGACATGGACGACCTCCGTGCCCGTTACGCCGACCTCAACTCGCAAGAGAAACTGAACGACGCATTCATCGTTGACGCAAGTGTGGGTCACATCATCTACCTCAACCGCAAGGCGTCGCTCAACCTGAACCTGAGCATCAACAACCTGCTCAACAACACTAACATCATGACTGGAGGATACCAGCAAGGACGTATCGACACCAAGACACTGACAGCCAAGTTGCCTAACAAGTACTACTTCGCTCAGGGAACCAAGATTTTCCTCAACATTGGTGTAAGATTCTAATTAAGCGATTTAACACAATATTATAATCACACAAACAGATAAATAATAAAAACAATCAACAATATGAAACGTATTAATTTTTATCTTAGCATCCTGCTCCTGTCGGTATTCGCCATCAGCTGTAACGACGAATTCGACATGCCGCCTCTGGTGGTGCCTGTAGCAGAACATGAGGCTAACATGACCATCAAGGAGTTCAAGGAGAAGTACTGGCAAGATGCGGTGAACTACATCGACACCGTGAAAGAGGACATCTACCTCCATGGTTTCATTGTTAGTAGCGACGAGAGCGGTAACATCTACAAGTCCATCTACATCCAGGATGAGACCGGCGCTCTGAAACTTTCCATCAACCAGTCGAACACTTACACCACTTATCGTGAAGGCCAGGAAATAGTTCTGGGACTCAAGTACGAGGAAGGTTCATCGAACAATATCTACGTGGGTAAGTACAACGGCCAGCAGCAACTCGGTCACCCGGCATGGTATGCCAGCGGCAAGGTGTGGGAAGCCACATTCATGCCCTACGAGGCCTTCCAGAGCCGCGTGGAAACTAACGGTATGCCCGACATGAGCAAGGTGGTGGCTACTGAAATCTCAATCGGTGACCTGAAGCACTCTGCCGAGGCTCTGCGCGAGTATCAGGGCCGTCTCGTGAAAATTAGCGGTGTGAAATTCCCCGATGCCGACGGAACTGCCACATTCGCAACTAAGCAGACAACCGTTAACCGTAACATCCAGGACGCCGAAGGCAATACGCTGGTGGTTCGTAACAGCGGTTACGCATCGTTCTACGGCGAGCCTCTGCCTATGGGCACAGGTACGGTCTATGGCGTGCTCGACTACTACAACACACGCGACGGACAGGACGGAACATGGCAGCTCTATCTGCGCGACGTTACCGACTGCGAGAGCTTCGAGTCGAAGGGCTCCAAGGTTGAGCCTTACACTGTGGCCGAGGCTATTGAACTTCAGGGCCAGGGAAAAACCGGTTGGGTTCTGGGTTACATCGTTGGCGCCGTGGCTCCCGAGGTTAACTCGGTGAAGAGTAATGACGACATCGAGTTTGAGGCTCCATCTACTCTGGACAACACCATCGTCATCGCCGACGACCCGGAGGAGACCGACTACACCAAGTGTATCGTAGTGCCTCTGCCGTTCGGCACTCCGCTGCAGGAGAAGGCTAACCTGGTGGATAACGAAGTGGCTTGGAAGACGCAAATCTATCTTAAGGGCGAATTCGCTAACTACATGGGTACTCACGGCCTCGCCGGCAACACCGGATATGAGGATGAATTCCAGATGACAGTGGTTACCGGTGGTGTTACCACGCTCAACGAAGGCTTCGAAAGCGGCTCAATACCATCAGATTGGCATCAGGTGCAGGTGAGCGGCGACAAGGCTTGGTACGTGACTTCGTTCAACAACAACTACTATGCCGCTATGACCGGTTACAAGGGAACCAAGCCGCCGTTCGACCAGTGGCTCATCTCGCCGGCACTCGACATCGCTAACGCTGAGAGCAAGATTCTGAACTTCCGCACTCAGGTTAACGGTTACGGAAGCACCACAACCAAGTTTGAGATCTATATCCTCAATAGCGACAATCCTGCCACCGCTTCTGTTAAGGACCAGCTCAATGCTAAGATTGCTGTGGCTCCGGCAAGCGGCTATTCTGAGTTTGTGGGTTCGGGCGACATC
This sequence comes from uncultured Porphyromonadaceae bacterium, assembly GCA_937892215.1. Classification (GTDB taxonomy): domain Bacteria; phylum Bacteroidota; class Bacteroidia; order Bacteroidales; family Muribaculaceae; genus Sodaliphilus. The sequence continues at coordinate 8,682 of CALAVE010000066.1, read as the reverse complement.
GACCTGAGCAACTACAACGGTACATTCTTCATCGGTTTCCGCTTCTATGCTACTCAGGACGCTAACTACGCTACTTGGTGTCTCGACGACGTGAAGTTCAATGCCGGCGGCGGTAGTGTGACTCCTCAGCCGGAAACCGGTAACCGTGCCGACCTGGAAACCATCGAACAGACTGGATTCTACGGAACTTACACTTCCACTGCAGGCTGGGTCGCTGAGAACTGCAACATCCTCGTAGGAGGTGAAGCTGATTCCAACCCTGTGTTCCAGTTCATCGGCTTCAAGAGCGGCTCGCAAAGCGAGTATGCCACGGCTGCTTGCCTCAACGGCAAGACCACTACTGTGGGAACTCTCACATCGCCCGCTTTGACCGGCAACATCACTAAACTGAAGTTTAATTACGGTATGGCCTATGCTAACGATAAGGTGAGCATTCTCATCGATATAATCGACGTAACCGGCTCGCCTGTTTGGCGTGATGTCCTCACTAACGACAATGCCGCTCAGAAGACTCTCTACACTTATGAGAAAGACATCGCTGGTATTGCTGTTGACGGCTTCACCATCCGCTTCACCAACCAGTGCCCGCAGCAGAACTCTTCTAACAAGGACCGCGTGGCTATCTGGAACATTGAGTGGGAGAACTAATCAGCACGTCTTAGCGACGTTTGCGGCACTCGCAAGGGTGCTTGCAAGCCAAGATTGATAAAATCGGGCCGGCAGTGATGCCGACCCGATTTTTAACGGTTCGCCCGGAATGAGCATAGTCTAACGGGAGCAAGTCCCGAGCGCGGTCTAATAGCGGCAAGCGCACAGCCAAAGACAAGGTGCCAATGGCGACATTGGCTCTGAAGGAACGAATGCAGAAAATACCAACGCATAGTGGTAACTGCCCACGGCGGAGCAGGCCGGAAGCCGAGGGTTTTTCGGTCTGCGACACGTGCGCGCTCCGGGGTGCTTATGTGCGCAAAAAACAGTAACTCCTGCCACCTTGTGTAGCGGCAGGAGTTTTAGTCTCAGTTAATGTCTCTGGCTCAGCGCTTATTTTGCGGGCTGTGCTGGAGCCGCGGGCTGTGCGGGCGTCTCAAACGGAGTTGCCTGCTGCTCGGCTACGGGCAGTTGCTTAATCTGCGGAGCAGCGTTGATGAGTCGCGGTGCAATGAAGCACGACAGGATGCTGAGCACGCAGATTGTGATTGCCAGCGTCCAGGTGGCACGCTCCACGAAAGTGGTGGTCTGGCGAACACCGCTCACACCATTATATCCGCTCATGCCGGCCACAAGGCCGCCGCCCTTCGACTTCTGGATAAGAATAACGCCCACGAGGAGCACTGAAGCTATCAGAATCAGAATTGATAAAATAACGTACATTGTCTTATTGTTTTTTGTTTATATATTGTTCGTTAACGATTATTTTCCTCAAAAATCTAATTTGGTCTGCAAAGTAAATACTTTTTTCTGGAAATTTCAAATTTATGTTTTCAATAATTTCCAAAGCGCTTGAATATTTGTGCTGAGAAATGTAGAATTTGGCCAGACTTTCGCTCAGCATCGAGTCATCTTTGTCATCGGGCTCGCCTATGTCGGCAACGGCTATTTCGGCCTTTTCCTCCTCGTTGATTTCGGGCGTCATGGCCTGAACCGATGCTTCACGCTCGCGCTCTTGCGATTTCTCTATAAATTCGTTGATGAGTCGGTCCTCCTCGCTTTGTGGCTGTGCCTTGCCGCCTCCTTGTTCCTGCTCCTGCGCAGCGAGTACGTCGGCGTAGTCGGGGGTGGGGTTGAAGATGGTAGCACTCAGCGCGTCAATCTCTTTTTGGCTCGTGTTGCCGTATGATGCCAGGAAGCGGTCGATTGTGGCATCGGTGTCGGGCGTCTCAGGCTCGGGCTCGGCGGGGTAGAACTCGGCGAAGTGCTTTGCTATGCCGTCGATTTGCATAGCCAGTTCGCGTCTGTCGGGCACCATCAGCGCTAAGCGATTCACCAGGTCTTCGTTGCCCTCTGTACCGTTGTGCTTGAGAAACAGGATCGCCGGCAGGGTGCAGTAGGGATATTCGCGGCTCCATTGCTCCACTTGCTCTCGTGTGGGCGATGCGTCGGGGTTTTCCAGTATTTTCAGTAGTTCTTCGGTCATATTAATAATGTGACATGTTTCTTCTCTCCGGAGCGGTCATGTTTACCAGTTGCCCAGGGTGGCGTTGAAAATCAGGTCGGTGAGGTCATTGCAGATTTGGTTGCACAGGTCGTCTTGCACATCGGTGAGCATCTGGTTGCTGTCAAAGTCGCGGTAGGCCGAGAATGTCTGCTCTGACGACAGGGCCGGGTTCTTGGAGTCGATGTAGCTCACCTTCACTTGGATGGTGAGTCGTGTCTGGCTGGCGTACGCGTCTTCTCGCACGGCTTGCGGACTGAGCGAGTAGCCTGTGATTTCTCCTTCCATGCGCAGGTCGCTGTTAGGATTGTCCACCACCTGCAAGCGTGTCTGCTGCGTCACCATGTCTATCAGTTTGTTCTCAAACAGCTGCTGCAGCGGCGGATACACCAGTGCGGCGCGAATAGGGAAGTTGCTGATGGAGATGGTGCGGTACTTGCTGTAGTCGATTGACGCGCCGTTGAACGTGTATTTTGGAACGCACGAGTCGGCCAGCGTCAGTGCTGCGAGCATCAGTAATATTGTGAGACCTCTTTTCATTGCTGTCTGTTTTGTTTCGTTGTTGGCATGGCTTTCACGGCGTGGGCCGTGTCATAGGCCGTATTCCTTGATTTTTCTGTACAAGGTTCGCTCTGAGATGTTAAGCTCCTTGGCGGTGCGGTTGCGCACGCCGCCGTTGCGCTCCAGTGCGCGCACTATCGTCTCGCGTTCGGTGGCTTTCAGCGTCTTGGCGCTGGTGAAGCCGTCGTCCACCGGCATTGCCTGCACTTCCGATGCGTCGTGCCTCTCGTTGCTGCTCACTATCGTGGATTTTCCGTCCTGAAACGTGATGCCTGAGGCGCTGAAGATGTCGTCCACAATTTCTTCGGGCGATACCTGCATCATGGGTGCCGGACTTCGTTTCAGCTCCATCACGTTAGAGGAGAAATGCCCGTGACGTGGCTGATGACTGAGGTTCCCGGCGCTGATGTTGTCCAGCGAGTCCTTCATGTTCTTGATTTCCTGTTGAAGCTGGAAAATGAGTTTGAACAGCAACTCGCGCTCACGAGTGTAGTCGAACTTCACCTCCTCGCGCAGGGCGGGTTTCAGGTTCTCGGTGTTGATGGGCAGGTAGTGGCGCACCACATTGGCATCCACTGTCTTGCCCGACTCGAACAGCGCTATCTGCTCCACCACGTTCTTCAGTTGGCGCACGTTGCCCGGCCAGCGGAAGCTCATGATGGCACCGCGTCCGCTCTCGTCGTAAGTGACTGGCTCGGTGCGCCATTTCTCAGCGAAGTCGTTGGTGAACTTGCGGGTTAGCAGCCACACGTCATCGCCTCGCTCGCGCAGCGGCGGCACGTTGATTTGCACCGTGGATAGGCGGTAGTAGAGGTCTTCGCGGAACTTGCCTTTCTTCACTTCCTCCACCATGTCCTTGTTTGTGGCCGCCACAATACGGATGTTTGTCTTCTGCACCGTGGATGAGCCCACCTTCAGGTATTCGCCGCCCTCAAGCACGCGCAGCAGGCGGGCCTGAGTGGTTAGTGGTAGTTCGGCCACCTCGTCCAGAAAAATGGTCCCGCCGTTGGCTTCCTCAAAGTAGCCTTTGTGTGCCGAGATGGCACCGGTGAAGGCTCCCTTTTCGTGCCCGAAGAGTTCGCTGTCTATCGTGCCCTCGGGGATGGCTCCGCAGTTCACGGCGATGTACTTGTTGTGCTTGCGCAGACTGTTGTCGTGGATAATCTTCGGAAACGACTCCTTGCCGGTTCCGCTTTCGCCTATCACCAGCACCGACAGGTCGATGGGCGCCACTTGCAACGCGCGTTCTATGGCGCTGGTGAGCGCCGGCGAGTTGCCTATGATGGTGAATCGCTGCTTCACCTGCAGTATCTTGTTTTGTGTCGTCTTATCCATTTTTATTCTCGTGCGTGACGATTTTAGGCGGTTTATTCTTCATTAGTGGAGTGGCTTTGCGTGCCGGAGTGCCGTTTCTTCCAGCCGCGCAGCGCGTATGTCTTCTCTTTGAGGAATGCGCCCAGTTCCTCGGGACTGCTGTGGGCTGCTATCTCCTCGGGACTTATGGGCTGGCCCACCGATATGCGCATATTGCTGCCGCGGCGTTGCGAAAACACTTCACGTGGCAGTCGCATTGTGCGCAATCGCCAGTCGATAACGCCCAGTATATTAAAGAACAATGTGTTGCGGTCGTGGAAGTAGATTGGGAGAACAGGCACCTTGGCCTTCTGGATTATGCGCATCACGCTCGTTTGCCACTGGCGGTCCACTATGTGCAAGTTCCACCGGAATTTGGATACCGCCCCGGCCGGGAAGAACCCCATCACATGGCCATCGCGCACGTAGTGGAGTGCCTCGGCTATGCCGCGAACGCTCACGGCGCGTTTCTTGGGGTCGTTGCTCGCCAGCGCGTCCACGGCTATAAAGTTGGGGCGCATACTGCTGATGTAGTTCAGTATCATGTTCACCATCACCTTAAAGTCGGGACGGTGCTTCCCCACAAGGGCTATCAGGGCTATGCCGTCCAGAGCGCCGAGGGGGTGGTTCGACACTGTGATGAACGCTCCCTCCGACGCCATCTTGGCCAGTGTTTCCTCGTTCTCCACATCCAGCCCCAGTTCCAGCTCCTTGAGCATACGTTGCGGCGATGCGGGGCCTACTTCCTTGTAAGCGAGCGTGTGAAGCGCGTTCACCTTGTCGAGGCCTATGAATTTCATCAGCACATTCACCAGGCGTTTCTTGCCCGCAAGCGCGGGTACCATCCGGCAGATGTCGTCGTAGTTGAGCACGTCGGGGCGAGAGACCTCTTGCTCAGCACTCTGAGCCTCGCTATGCAGTGCCGCCGGCTTGGCCTGCTCTTGCTCTATGTTTTTCTTGCCTTCTTCCATTTTGTGTCAGTTTTAACTGACAAAATTACATATTTACCTTCATTTCCACAACTTCATCGCCCTAATTAACATAACCATTAGCCCAAATTTGCCTCCTGAAGTGGCATCGCGTGGAATTCTTACAAAAATTAATTGTAAAAATACCATTAAAATTTGCATAATACCAATTTTATGCTTAACTTTGCAGCGTCTTTAGTCTGGATGGGTTTTGCCACGGATTAAAGGGGAAGTGCCTGAAACACACAATCAAATTTTTATTAATCTTTTATCTAAATTTTACTACCATGAAAAATGCAGAACACAAGTATCGCCGCGAACGCGATAAGGAATTTATGGAGATGTACCGTAGCGCTTATAAGGAGTATTTTGCCGCGGGCTCCGGTGAGCCGAAATTGCGTGCCATTGATTTTACGCTCGCTAACGGCAAGCCTCATTACCACGTGAGTCTGGACCGCGCGCTTCATGTGGTGCCGCTGTTGCTCAAGGGGCGGCAGTCGCCGCTCAAGCCCGAGTCGATGCAAGACCGGATGTGGCGTGAGATAACCGAAAAGGTGGCTTCGCTGCTTTCGGCCGACGGGCTGGCACTCGGACAAGCCATAGACTTTGTTATCACCACCTGCCGAGCCTCGCGGTTCTATATCTCTCCGGGCTATGCCCGCCAACTGGTGTCGTTGCTCGATAGCAACCGTGCATGAATCGTTTAACCGGCCCTTCCGTTTAAGGGCAAAAATCTTACTTTTATTATGGAAAACACAAATTCTTTCTCGCCCGCCATCATGGTTACGGTGGACATGGGCAGGGTGCTGAGCGACATTTGCGCCACAAGCGCCCATCTGTTTGCCGCAGGGCAGACTCAGTACCGCCTCTCGGCGGATAACGAGCGGCTTATCGCCGTGAAACTTCATGAGGGCTTCGACGACCTTATGCGACGCATTGCCGGGTATGTGGTTTCGGCCACTTTCAGCACCGAAACGGCCACCATCACGCTGAAATTACCGCGGCACCTGGGGCGCTCGCGCATGGCGGCTCAGAACGGAACCCCGGAGACTGCCGCTTCGCTCGTGGCCTCGGCTGTGGAGCAGACTCTCACTCAGTATGCGCTGATGTGCTTCCACGACCCGCGCACAGGACCGGCCAGGGTTGAGGGCACCTATCGCGCGGCATGGCTGCAGGCCCGCTCGCGCACCCTGATTCTGCTGTCGAGTCTCTGACCCGCTCCCATTATAGTGTGGGCTCTATAGATTTATAATCATCTCAGTTTTAATTTATAGAGCCCTCCTTTAATGTTGTTCTGTCATCTCAAAAACTCCTACCACATTCCGCAAAAACATTCCGCAATAATCAGAATAACATCAGTGTTTTTTGGCTATTACGATTGCAGTTTGGAAAAATGTATTTATCTTTGCAATGGTATAATAGCAAAAACATTAGAGGTGAGAAAACCAAGCCAAAGAATATAGGTTAATAATATTAAAGGATAACAATCATGTGCAAGATTCCAAACGTGGAATTAGGTATTAGGGATTTGAATTTCACCGCACTTCGTGGTAAGTTCATCGCTCGCCTTACTGATGGACGCGAGATTATTATCCCCGTGTCCATGTTCCCCGACATCAGTAAAATGTCGGTCAAAGAGAGAGACAAATGGATGATTCTTGATGACCAATATTTTACTTTTGAACACATGAGCAGGGTCTATTCTATTCTTGACTTGCTTAAAGTTGCTTAACCTTTTATGATGCACGATTGTCAGCATCCGCACAACGGACGTTTGACTTGTGTGCTTTGTATAAGTCGTTGATTGGTAGTTATTACCATTCTTGACAATTTTTACTCGTCTGCGGCCAGTGGCTTAGAGTTGAATTGTTCTAGGAAAGAGATATGAGAATTCAGCGGCTAAATTAGTTTAATATAACTACATGTTATTACGCTTGTCAAGTACAACTTCCGAGAATTCATATAGGGAAGGAATATCGTTGTAATTTATTCTGAATTTAGTTCCGTGATTATGCCCTGTTCTTGCGTCAAAATCAACGTAAATTTTGCCCTGTCTAATAGCATCTATAAATCTGTCCTGATCAAAGTGAGACAATTTAAGGACATAATTGTATAAGAAATATACTTTCCTTTTTCGCCTTTCAATTTCAACTTTTTGGTCTGCACGTACATAAAAACAATTTGTAAGTTTCGTACCAGCTTTATGGAATAAATCATCGAACCCCCAATAAGGAGCAACTTCAAAATTGCCAAGATTACCAACACGCTCTTTTACACTATTTAGCCATTCATTATGACGCTCCGTTGCTACAGAACTATCAAACACAATCTCAACACGCCTTTGTGCATCGTTAACATTAACCTTAAAACCTCGATCAGAAAAGTTACGCGCATTCAGGGTTGCTCTAAAAGACTTTTCATCAATTGGGTATCTTATTCCAGCTTCGCTATGAGCCCATCCATATTTTAATAGCAATATGCTTGGTACCACACTTAAAGCACGTGGTGACGGCTCCATGTGGAACATGGTTAATAGTGATGTTGTTTCTGAACTTTGGGCTTTGAGCTCCCATTCTGCCGCATTGGGAATGGGTAAATTATTCTCTGGAATACCTAAAAGGTCCTCCAGAATATTACCAACGGCACCATCGTTATTTCCTCGATAATTTAGCACCCAACCTTGAGCGTAAATTTCTTTAAATTTTTCAATTAGTTCTTCTTTAGATATCGAGTGTAAGACAGTTCCCATCTTGTATTTCATCTTTATTACGTTTATGTTTCTTTCTTGTCTGTGATATTTCTGAGAACAGATTTAGCACATGGAATCTTGCTACTTCAGGATTTATCTTATTACGCTCAAGGCGTTCTAAGGCAGAAATACAATACTTTGGAGATTTTTCTATACCAATAAAATTTCTACCAAGTCCTGCGGCAACAACGGCTGTTGTACCTGACCCCATAAATGGATCAAGAATAAGATTAGCATTAGTTGAAGAGATTATTCTATCTATTAGCTCAACAGGGAATGGAGCTGGATGGTCATTGCGTTGCTCTTGCATGATTTCCCAGACATCACCAAACCTATTAGCACCTTTTGCTAATTTAAAGTCTTTTTTGGCAATTAAATAAATAACCTCATATGTTGGCAAAAAATACCCACTATTGAAATTAATGCCTCCTTTACGTTTCCAAATAATAATTTGACGCAATGGCACGTCATAAACAATATCACGGCGATCTTGAATAAGGCCTGCTTGAACGCGCCATTTGTGATTATAAAAGATAGCTCCGTCATCTTTTATAATTCTAACAAGCTCTAACAAAACTTCATGTTGCCATTTTGCATATTCTTTAGTTGGCATACAATCATCATAAGTATCGTAGCCATCAATTAAAGCTGCATTGGCCCATTTCCCACCTCTTCCATCTTTCATCCCATTGCCAGTTGAGTTTTTGAGATTATAAGGCGGAGATGTTACAACGAGGTCAATACATCGATCGGGAAGTTTTTTTAAAACTTCCATGCAATCAGCGTTAACAATTTTATTTATGTATTGTTCAATCATATCTTAATAAATGTATTTCTACAAATATAGATAAAAATCGGGTTTTATAAGCCAGTCGAGATAAAAAAGTTGAGCAAATTGC
>CALAVE010000065.1 GCA_937892215.1 uncultured Porphyromonadaceae bacterium | reverse complement strand
GTTAGGCATGGTGAACGGGTGGTGTGTGGCCATCAGACGTTGCTCCTCGTCGCTCCACTCAAAGAGCGGGAAATCTACAATCCACAGGCACTCAAAGCGATTCTTGTCGCGCAGACCCAGTCGCTCGCCCATCTCCAGACGCAGCGTGCACAACTGGATGCGTGTCTTGTTCGCGTTGTCGCCGCTCAGAATCAGCACCAGGTCACCGTCGTTGGCTCCCATCTTGGCCTTGAGTTCCAGCAGGTCGGCTTCGTCGTAGAACTTGTCGATGCTGCTCTTGATGGTCCCGTCGGAGTTGTATTTCACATAGACCAGTCCCTTAGCTCCCACCTGCGGACGCTTCACGAAGTCGGTGAGCTGATCCAGCTGCTTGCGCGTGTAGTCGGCGCATCCTGGCACGCATATGCCGCCTATGTAGGCTGCATCGTCAAATACCTGGAATTTACCTTTCTTCATCACGTCCATCAGTTCCACAAATGTCATGCCGAATCGGAGGTCGGGCTTGTCGCTGCCGTAGAGACGCATGGCGTCGGCCCACGTCATTTGCTGCAGTTTTGCCGGCAGCTCCACGCCGCGTATCTCCTTGAAAAGGTGGCGTGCCATGTCCTCGAATGTGTCTATCACGTCGTCCTGCTCCACGAAACTCATCTCGCAGTCAATCTGAGTGAACTCGGGCTGGCGGTCGGCGCGCAGGTCCTCGTCGCGGAAGCACTTGGCAATCTGGAAGTAACGGTCAAATCCGCTCACCATCAGCAACTGCTTCAGCGTCTGAGGCGACTGCGGCAGAGCGTAGAACTGACCGGGGTTCATGCGGCTCGGAACCACAAAGTCGCGTGCTCCCTCGGGTGTGCTCCCTATAAGGATGGGCGTTTCCACCTCAATGAAGTCTCTGGAATCAAGGAAGTTGCGGATGAGGATGGTCATCTTGTGACGCAACTCCAAATTACCGCGTACGCAGGGGCGACGCAGGTCCAGATAACGGTATTTCATGCGGAGGTCATCGCCGCCGTCGGTGTTGTCTTCGATGGTGAACGGTGGTGTGGCACTCTCGCTGAGCACGTTCAGCGCGCTCACTATTATCTCCACGTCGCCGGTGGGCATCTTGTCGTTCTTGCTCTCGCGCTCCCTCACTGTTCCGGTGGCCTGAATACAATATTCACGCCCCAGGTGGTTCGCACGCTCGCATAGGTCCGCATCCACGCTCTCGTTGAAAACCAGTTGGGTCACACCATAACGGTCTCGCAGGTCCACAAACGTCATTCCGCCCATTTTACGGGTGCGTTGAACCCAGCCCGCGAGTGTCACATTCTCTCCGGCATTTGCTATGCGCAATTCGCCGCAAGTCTTAGTTCTGTACATAATGTCTTGATATTTTGTCTTGTTTTTTGATTTTCCTTTGATGGCAATTATATCGCAAATTTACGCATATTTCGCCACAACTACATCACGTTGCGGCAAAAAATCGGTTATTTTGCTTCAAAAATCTTCTCCGAACGCAGAAAAAGTGCTTGCTTGGCAAAACTTTGTAAAACTTTGGGGATTTAGTTTTGTGTTTCAACTTTTTTTCATACCTTTGCACCGCAATTGGCAGAATTGCCTCGGGGTGTAGCGCAGTTGGTTAGCGCGCCTGCTTTGGGAGCAGGAGGTCCCAAGTTCGAATCCTGGTACCCCGACTGGGTGGAGGAATCGCCGAAGAACAGACTCGTTCTGTGATTCGGCGATTTTATTTACGGTCTGTTATGGCTCTGACTTTTCTAATATTTTTTTTGCAGGATTGCGAAAGTTTTGTGGCAGAATATTTTGCAGGCTTGAGGAAAAACGCTATCTTTGCAGTCGCAATTACCAAAAGGCTCGTATAAGTGCGTCTCATCGGAGCGCCGCCGTATGGTCAAACTATTAAATATCAGTTAATTAAATGTACGCAATCGTTGACATTCAGGGACAGCAGTTCAAGGCCGAGGCCGGCAAGAGACTGTTCGTTCACTATCTCGGCGACGAGAAGAAAGAGGGCGAGAATGTGGAATTCAGCAAGGTCCTCCTCGTTGACGCCGACGGTGCCATTACAGTTGGCGCACCTACCGTTGAAGGTGCAAAGGTTATCGCAGAGGTGAAAAATCCGCTTGTTAAGGGTGAGCACATCATCGTTTTCAAGAAGCGTCGTCGCAAAGGCTATCGCCGTCTGAACGGACATCGCCAGACTTTCACCGAGATTGTTGTTAAAGAAGTTATTGCTTAACCCCTAAAAATTAATTCATTATGGCACATAAAAAAGGTGTAGGTAGTTCTAAGAACGGCCGCGAGTCTGAAAGCAAACGACTCGGCGTTAAGATTTTTGGTGGGCAATTCGCTAAGGCAGGCAACATCATCCGCCGTCAGCGCGGCACAGTGCATCGTCCGGGCGTTAACGTAGGCATGGGTCGCGACCACACGCTCTACGCGCTTGTTGACGGCACCGTTGAGTTCCAGCATCGTGCAGGGCACACCTACATTAACGTGGTGGAAGCCCCTAAAGGCGAAGAAAACTAACACAGAACATTACTTTCATCGCTCCTGAGCGAGGTAAGTACTGAACGAAAAGAAACCGGAAGTCATTCTCATGGCCTCCGGCTTTTTTGTGCCCATGTGAGTGCGGTGCGCACTCGCAAAAGCGGTCTGTTATTTCTTTTTGGTGCTCTTCTTTGTGGTCTTGGCTGAAGACTTGGTTGCGGCAGAGGTAGTGGTGGTAACCGGTGTCGTGTAGAATTTCTGCTTAATGGCCGGCAGGTTTTTCTGGATGTCGCTGATGCGTGTGGCATCGCTGGGGTGTGTGCTCAGCAGTTCCGATACCTTGCTACTGCCGCTGTTGCTGCTCATCTTTTGCCAGAAGGTGACGGCTGTGTCGGGGTTGTAGCCAGCAAGACTCATCAGTGCCAGACCGATGTAGTCGGCCTCGCTTTCATGTTTGCGCGAGAACGGCAGTATCACTGCGTAGTTAGCTCCTAGTCCGTAAACCTGTTGCGCTATGGCCTGAGTCTGATAACTCTTGTTCTGCAGAACCATGCCCACAGCCTGGCCTCCGTACTGTGCCAGCATCTGCTGGCTGAGACGCTCGTTGCTGTGCTTGGCCACTGCATGAGCCACTTCGTGACCAAGGACCACAGCCAGGTCGTCGTCGCTGCTCACGAGTTTCATCAGTCCTTCATAGACCACGATTTTTCCGCCGGGCATGCAGAATGCGTTCACTTGGCTGTCCTTCACCAGATTGAACTCCCATGAGTAGTTCTTAACTTCACTTGCCAACCCGTTCTGAGTGAGATATTTCTCGGTGGCCGCGGCTATCCTCTTACCCACGCGTGTTACTTGCTCGCTCTGAACCTTATCGGTCGAAACCGTGGCGGTCTGCATGAAACTTGTGTAGGCGGAGAGACCCGACTGGAGTACTTCACTGTCCGAAACCAGATTCAGCTGCGACCTCCCTGTCAATGGTACCGTGCCGCAAGATGTTGCCAGCAGCGTGCCGGCCAGCATCCACATTAATACGCTTTTTTTCATTTTTCCGTTGTTCCTTTCTTATCTTTTAGAAATTACTGATTATCATAGTTAATGCGTCTCTACGCGGGCGGTGGGTGGAAGAGTGGCGTTGCGCTCGTCAACTGCTGTTACCACATTCTGTGCCAACTCCATGAACGACTGTCCGCTCACACTGTTCTGCAGCACCACCGGAACTCCGTCGTCGCCGCCTTTACAAATGCTGGCAACCATGGGAATCTGCCCCAGCAGTTTCACGTTAAGTTCCTGCGCCAGATTCTTGCCTCCGTCCCGGCCGAAGATGTAGTATTTCTCTTCGGGATGTGAGGCCGGGGTGAACCACGACATGTTCTCCACGATGCCCAGGACCGGCACATTCACGTGCTCGCCCAGAAACATGCTCACGCCTTTACGGGCATCGGCAAGTGCCACATCTTGCGGAGTGGTTACCACCACGGCACCTGTTATTCCCAGTGTCTGCACCAGGGTGAGGTGGATGTCGCTTGTGCCGGGTGGCATGTCTATCACAAAGTAGTCCAGTTCGCCCCAGTCGGCGTCGGTAATGAGTTGTTTCAGTGCGTTGCTGGCCATGGCGCCACGCCACAGCACGGCTTTCTCTTTATCCACCACAAAACCGATGGAAAGCAGTTTCACTCCGAATTTCTCCACCGGAATTATCAGGTTCTTGCCATCCTTCTCGCGCATATAGAGTTGCTCGTCCTCCACGCCCAGCATCTTGGGAACAGAGGGCCCGAAGATGTCGGCATCCAGTAGCCCCACCTTGTAGCCCATGTTAGCCAGCGATACTGCCAGATTGCAGGCCACAGTGGACTTGCCCACGCCGCCTTTGCCGCTCGAAACACCCACTATGTTCTTCACTCCGCTCAGCGGGCGCTCAGCGGGCTTCTCGGCTTTGGGACGTGCCTTGATGGCAATGTTCCCACGGATTTCCACATCCTCGCCCACTTGAGCCTCTATTGCGGCCTCGGCGGCTCGCACAACGCTGCGGGCGAACGGGTCGGTCTCTCGGGGAAATTGCAGTGACAGACTCACTTTCTTGCCATCGATGCGGATATCATCGCACACCATACCCAGGCTTACTATGTCCTGGCCGCTACCCGGGTAACGGACCTGCCTCAGGGCATCTAATATCAGATTTGGATATATTTCCATTTTCGTCGTGTTTTAGGTTCGGTTTGCGGCTTGGCACTGGGCCTATCGCGCTTCGCGCCGGTAACTGCGGTAATCGTCTTTCTCTATCTCAATTTCAGGCTCTTTGAGGTCTCCCGTGCCAGGTAATCGGAACCGGATGTATTTTATAGTCTTTCCGCGGTCCAGCCACTGGCGTTCGTAGTAGGTCTTTATTTCCATAATCTCATCGGCTTGGCCGCTTGAGTACAGGTCGTCGGTGTTCACCTCTGCTTCCAGTCGGTTCTCTTTCACAAGTTCGCTTGTGTAGGTGTAAAGGAACGGACTGTCGGTTTTCAGGTGAATTAGGCCGCCGTCTTTCATTATTTTCCTGTAGTTGGTTAGGAATCGGGTGGATGTAAGCCGCTTGTTGGCATTTTTCATCTGCGGGTCGGGGAAAGTAATCCAAATCTCGCTCACCTCACCCGGACTGAAAAAATGTTCAATCAGTTCTATTGAAGTGCGCAAGAACGCCACATTCCCAAGGCCTTCTTCTTCCACTTGCTTGGCTCCGGTCCACATTCTGGCACCCTTTATGTCCACGCCGATGTAGTTCTTGCCGGGGAATCGCTTGCCCAGCCCCACGGCGTACTCACCCTTGCCGCAACCCAGTTCCAGAACTATGGGGTTGTCGTTGCCGAAGTAGCACTCGTTCCATTTGCCACGAAGCGGAAATCCGTCCTTCTGAAGTACGGCGAACGGATACTGGAAGACGCACTTGAACGTCTCCATCTCAGCGAATTTACGCAATTTGTTTTTCCCCATATTCGGTCCTCTATTATAATTACCTGCGAATCAGTTTGAACGTCCGCTTGTTTCCACTGGCGGTCAGTGCCGATACTACATATATCTTGCCGCCAAAGTTCCCGATGTTGATTTCCACTTGTGAACCACTTGGTTCCGCTTTGCTCAGAAGCACTCCGTTCACATCATACACTGTGACAAGGCTCAGTGGCTCGTTACTCTTAACCACCAGCACGTGCCCGCTGAAATGGGCGCTAATGTCGGCAAGGTCGCCGGTAATATCAGAAACCTCTGTCGGCTCCATGTCAATCTTGAATTCCTGCCACTGAGCGGCATCGCGGTATGCGTCCACGCTGGCCTCGTTCACGAACAGAGTCACGTACTGCTGTTCCACTCCGTCCCACACGTTTTCGCCCAACTCAGGAACGTCCACTGCGTAACTGCTCATCATTTCCAGCGCTGTCATGCCGGCCATGGCTCGGTCACCGATACTTGTTACGGAACCGGACACTACGAAGCGAGTCACCTGGTCCCAGTTGTAGAATGCGTAACGTCCCACTTCCTTGTAACCTTCAATTATCACTGAATCGTTGTTCACTGCGTTGCATCCGGCAAACAGGTAGTCGCCCACGCGGGTTATTCCTTGGGGCATCTGCACTGATTCAAGGCCGGTATTATAGAAGAAAGCGCCATCGCCAACGCTTTTCACCGAGCCGCTCAGGTTCAGGTCGTTGAGGTTCTCGCAGTTTGCGAAAGCCCACATTCCTATGGCCGTTAGGTTACTCAGATTGCTCAGGTCGGCACTCTTGATGCCGCTACCCATGAATGCGCAATCTCCAATGGCTTCCAGTGATGAACCTTCGGTCACGCTAATCTCCTGTAGCGCGGTAGCACCCTTAAAAGCGCCGGAACCAATCGTCTTCACGCCGTTACCTATTGTTGCCTGTGAAAGAGATGAGCAAGAGGCGAACGCCTCCGGACCTAGGTCCTCGCATAACACAGTGGCTGAGGTGAGCGACTCACAGTAGGCAAAGGCTCTGTCGCCCATTGTTAGCACAGAGGCCGGAATCGTTACTGAAGTGATTCCGCTCCCGTTGAATGCGTCGTCACCTATCCGGGTTACCGATGCCGGAATTTCCACGGCAGTGAGCCGAGCGCATCCGGCCATGGCCTGATTGCCAATCACTTTTAGTGTCGTAGGTAGCACCACACTGGTGTAATTTTTGCCGAAAAATACCGTTGCCGGCAGTTCATCGGCGGCAAAGCGCATAGCGTTGCCCAGAACGGGCTCGTCGCTTTCGTAGGCTACAATGCTTGCGCCACTGAGGTCAAGTTCAGTGAGTTCAGTTAGGTCGTTGGCCACGAATACGAGGTCACGAGCGTCAATCTCGCCCGAAATAGCGAGAGATGTCACTGTTTTGTCGGTGACCTCACTGGCCAGATTGCCCGAAGTGGTGTTGACGTTCACTGCACCGCAAGTGAACGTGGCAAGCAGCACTGCAGCAGTTAGTATAATCTTTTTCATTATTTTCAGAAATAATTAGTTGGCGCGATTGAGCGGCTCCACAATTATGAGTTGCTTCACATCGGTTCCGCCGTAAGCGTTGCCGGCTTTCACAGTGCCGTAATAGTCATATACGCCGGCGGGCAGTCGCTTGCCGCTATTGTCCTTCAGGTCCCATTCGTAGGGGAACTCGGTGGTGGTCTCACGCCACACGATGTTACCCTTCACGTCCATCACCTTGAGGGTGACTACGGGAGTCTCGGTCAACTCATGCGTGATGTTGAAAGTGGCTGTCTCGCTTGCCGGGGTCTCGGCCACTGTGAGGATGGGCTTGTTAAACTCGCTGGCAACCACAAAGTTGATGGTGCGCGAAGTGGCATTGCCGCTGAGGTCGTAAACCGTGAAGCGGAGTGTGTGTTTGCCCTCGGAAAGCGAACTGAGCGGGAATGCTATGCTCACGCTTCCGTCCTGATTGACGGAGGCAAAGTTCTTGACGGTTGAGTAGGAAGTGCCGCCGTCCAGAATCAGGGTCATGCTGTTTCCCGTAGAAAGGCTCTGTGTGTTGATGCCTGCGTTGTCAGTAACTGTGATGAACAGAGTGGTGTTCGGGTCAACTGCGTCTCCATCGGTGAAGGACTGCTCGCCTATGTACATAGCGTCGATTACCGGAGCCTCAGTGTCGGGGTTAGTGACGTGGGCCTCGTCGTACAACGCTATAATCAGGCGGTCGGTGTAGCCGTTGACCATATCGTCACTGTTGTCGCGGTGGGCGTAGATTCTGAGCAGACCCTGCTGGCCGTTGGCCAGGGCAGAGCGCGGCACTGTGATGGTGGCGCGAATGATGCCTCCGGTGGCGCGGGTCTTTACTTGTGCAAGCAGATCGCGGCTGTAATAGCAGTCGCGTGTCACTGACGATGCACTGCCCAGAACTCGCTGAGTGTAAGTGTCGAAGTAGCGCTCTGAATCGTAGAGCGAAATAGTTACGTCGCCTTCAAACGAAGTGTCGGTGTCCGACTGGCCCTCATCGGTGATGCAAGCCTCGATGCTCACCTGCTCCAGCGGATACAGTTGCACGGAGTCGCCGCTCAGAGTGTTGTCCTTTATCTTGGTGATTTTCACGAACGGCTTGGGATAGTTAATCTTCATCGCAGGGTCGCCCAGCAGCAGGAACGACATCTTGTTGGTGTTGTTGGTGGAGCCGAACGACTGTTTCGCCTTCATATAGGCGTATCCCACGGTGGGCATGAAACCGAGCGAGTTGTAGCAGAACATATTGCGCACAAAAGCGGTGTTAAGTGCGTCGTTGCTCTCGGCGTAAACTGAGCGCGACGAGGTGAGAAGTGCTATGGCACCGCCGTCGGGCTTGTGGAACATGTGCTCGGCTATACCGCGCTGGTCGCTGTCGTAGCGTGCCACGTCGCAGGCTGCGGTGGTGAATATGGGCAGGAACTTATAGCCGGTTGACTGAGCGTCGTTTGAGGTCCACATGTGTGAATACTTGGTGAACGTGGATGGGCCTGCGTGACCTATGTAGGATGCGAAGTACTGTCCCTGCGACAGCATGTTGTTCATCTGGCGTTTGGCCTCAGAAGCAGTCCTGCGGCTTGCGTCGGAAATCCATGTTTCGTTGGCCTTGGGGTATTGCCCCACATAGACGCGATTAGTGTTCATGTTTGTGCCCAGTTCACCGTTCATGAGCATATGAACGCCCTCGGCCTGGAATGCGTGCAGTCCGTCGTCTCCTTCATCGGCGCAGAGTAGGATATTGTTACGCCACTCGCCATAGTCGGGATTAAGGACGTATTCAAGCAATTTGTCCACGTCGCTTTTAGCCTCGGCAAGGCTTGTCGATGGAAAGCGTCCGATACCTATGCGGAGCATGTCGGCTGATATGTTCACGCCTGAATTGTCGTCGAGCAGACCGAAGAAATCGTCGGATGTGTATGAGTAGTCCTCGTCATTACTTGTAGTGGTCTGATATGTGAGCACGTTGAAGTCGCGGCTGGCGACCAGTGCGCGGTTGTCGTAGGAACCTGCGCCGAAGAGCAGCAGGTACTTGAACTTGGTGCTGCTGCGGTCGTACAGCATTTTGCAGAATAGGCGATAGGCCATTGCGTCGGGTGTGCCCGAAGAAAATTCATTGAATATTTTGTCTTGATCCACCACCGCTACGTTAAGACCGTCGGTCTCAAGGTGCATGTCGGCTATTCTCTGTGCTTGGTCCAGGAAATTCTTGTTGGCTATTATGACCATATCCGGAGTGGACATGGCGTGAAGATTCTGGTTGGAGATGGGAGCGTAAGAATCTATCTTAAGCAGTGTCTTGGTCGGGTCGAAGGCAACGAACTGCGCCCACTGGCTGTTGAGTCCCGGAGTGAATGCCTTCACAGTGCGTGTTACGGTGTTGTCATACTCGTCTAACTCGCTGTAGGAGTAGGTCGAAGCCGTATAAGCCATGGGACTTTGCGGGTCATCGACGTTCCATACCACGATGTTTGAAGGGTTGTCGGGGAATTCTATTCTCTGTGCGCTTGTAATATTATTGAAACCCATGCGGAACTGTCCGTTTCCACCGTTGTAGAACGTGTTCTTGCGTTGGAAAGTGAGCGTCACATAGTCGAGGCGGGCCGAAGTGATGCTGCCGTTGGTACAGGTAAGCCCTGCTGTTACGGTAATGTCTTCAGAGTATTCCGACAGGCTCACGGACGCAACCGGAGAGGCCGAGTTGTAGTAAACGTAGGTGCTCGACGGCTGGTAAATCTTGGCTCTGCTCGATGAGAATGGGACTTCGTCTCCATTGAGCGTGGTCCCTATGTAAGCGGCAGCCGTGGTCTTGGCTCCTATGCAGGTGTTCACGTAGATTGGCGAATCCTCCACCAGATTGTTGAGCCGGGTTGTGTAGGTGAAATATCCGTCCTGAAGTTCTTCACCCAGAAGGTCTTTTCCGCTCTGGCTGTAGGACACAAGGTCCGTCTCGTGCCAGTCGTAGTCAAGGCTTGTGTTACGCTTGATGGTGCCTTGTGAGCCACCGCTTGTCACTGCTACCTTCTTCTCCGATACCGAAGATTCGGTGAGAAAGTAGTATCCGTGTGTGGAGTAGGTGTTTACAGTGCGCTTGTAGTAAGGCGTGGATGAAGTGGGGTTGTTTAGCGTGAACTGTACCGGGCCGTTAGCGTAGAAACAGATTTTGTTGTTTGAGCGCAACACTGGCACCAGTGTGAGGTCATCGATGGCGTTTCCGTTCAGAACCTCACTTATCATGTGCCCGCCATGTCCGTAGATGCGCACATTGGCCGGATTGCTGAACCCCATTTCAGCGAGTTCTGAGTAGGTGAGTTCATAGACTCCGTCTTGGGCAACGGCGATTTTAACCCATTTCCCGCTTGCAAGTACGGAACTTGACGCGTACTTTGAGGATGAGAAAGCACTGGCTGTGAATGCGAAAGCAAAAACTGCCAGCAGAATACTTGAAACCTTAATGATGAAATTTTTATACATAGCGCTTAGTCAATTATTTTCAAAAAAGTTCAACGAAATCTTATTTTCAGGTTCTCGATGCCATTGAGCGATGCCGATATGTTATATCCTATGTGTGGCGCCAGTTGCGAAGGCGCTTGTGAGCAAAAGATAAGGTCACCCATTTTCAGTGTGAACAGATTGCTCAGCGTCGAAACCAGTTCCAGTGGTTTCACAATGAGGGCGGCTGCAGTGAACGGCGTGTAGCACAGTCCGTGATTGTCGGTAACCGAAATGGTTGAAGTACAGAGCACTTCCGGGTCGGTGACCGATATGAAGTCGCCCACCATAGCGGCTCCGTCGATGGAACCGATAAGTTCACACTCAGGGCCGCCTATTGCCTGAAGAGTGAAACCTGCTGCGATGGCATCAATGTAGCGGTGTGCGAATCGGTGCGCAATGTGCTTGCCAAGTCGTCCCACACGCAGCACCAGAGTGGGGTGAAGCGTCCATTGCGAGGCGAAATCGGGGAGAAACACGGGCTTTCCGCTCCTTGTGAGTGCGGAATCTGCAATAATAGAGGCATTCAACCTGCTATCGTTGGTGGCTGCGCCCGTTAGGCAATAATTGTCTTTAATCCCTATCAATTTCATTTTTTCAAGTCTTTGCTCACTTCGAGGCGGTTATACATCACTGCGAGGTGGGCGTAGATGGATGTGTTCTGAATCACTATGTTAGTGGGTGTCTTGATGCGGTAAGGCGTGAAATTCCAGATTGCCTTGATGCCGCTCTCAATGATTTTGTTCGCTGCATCTTGCGCGTGTTCCACAGGAACTGCGAGAATTGCTATGGCGGCGTTAATGCTTTTCTGCTTCTCGGCCAGTTCGTTGATGTCGTAGATGGGTACGTTGCGGATTGATGTGCCTATAATTGAGGGATTTACGTCGAATCCGGCCACTATGGTCATTCCGTACTGTGAAAGCCCTATGTCCTGGATGAGCGCACCGCCCAGACTGCCGGCACCAATCATCACAGCCGTGTGCTTGTGCTTGAAACCGAGAAAATCGGTCAGTTCCTTTACAAGCGTCTTCACTTCATAGCCTATCCTGGTCTTGCCCTTGATGTTAAGGAACGATAGGTCCTTGGCAATCTGGGAAGAGTCCACGTTGATTTCCTTGGCTATCTGCGTAGAAGAGACATACTCGATGTGCCTCGCATTGAGCAGTTGCACGTATGCGAGATACCAGGGCAGTCTCCTGAGTGTGGGCTCAGGCAGAAAGGCTTTGGAAGTGTTTTTTATATCGTTCATTTTCTCAAAAGTCGGTTATAATCAGGCAGTTTGCCCTGAAAACCGTGGTTTAGGTTATACCATTGCAGTTTAGCTTGCAAATTTAGCGAAAAAGTTTGGAGTGGACAACGGGATATGCTGAAATTTAGGTAAATGATGTTAAAAAATGCCACAAACTCGGAATGTGATGTTGCACGGTGGCGTTTTTTGTGAAAATGAGAATAAAAATTGTGAATGTGAGAACATGTTTTGTCGCTTGCTTGCTAATTTTGCAAAGTGGGGAAAAAACGATTTGATGACTACGGATGTGGTCACTGGAGGCGAGATAGATTAAAGACGCTGAGAAATAATTAATTTAAAATAAAATGTTTGATATGAGAAAGTTATTATTGTTAGGCATGATTTTGACAGCAATGTCGGCGATGTGCCAAAACGAAGTGGTGAGTGCGGTGCTGCAAACAGGCAGTGAGGTTAAGTATTATACCGGAGCGGGAGCGCTGGTGAAAGCATATAATGATGCGGCGCAGTCGGGGAGCGTGATAACGCTTACGGCCGGTTCATTCTCCACACCTACTAACATCACTAAGTCGGTGAAAATTTACGGCCAGGGTTGGGAGACGGATGCGGAAGCAGGCATAGCCCCAACGGTTATCAGCGGTGGACTGAATTTTTACTCGGGAAGCGATGATGAGCCTCTTACCGACGTTGTGCTCGAAGGTGTATATATGACAGGGGACCTGTCTGTGAAACAAACTGATGGGATGGTGGCATCAAAATTCCGTTCGACAGGTTTTGTCATAAATGGTGAAAAAGCTTCCTCTATAACGCTCCGTCAGTGCTATCTGGATGGTATGAACGTGGGCGGCTATAGTGTGGCCGGTCTTGATGTCCATAATAGTTTTATAAGGGGGCGCTTGTATGGATTCGATGCGGAGAGGCAGATACTGATGGACCACTGCATATTGCGCCAGAATAATGATTATGGCAGTTTTAGAGCCATCTATACTAATTGCATTTTCGGTAGCGGCTACCATACGAGTGTAGATAGTGGCTCAACCGTGAAGAACTGTATTTTCCAAGGTGCAAGTACCGAAGCCGGAATCCAAGAGAATTGCTGGTTTGGCGTTAATGTGAGTACACTATTCACCGATGCCGCCAATATGGATTATGCCGAGGGCAGAACGTTCACTTTAAGCGCACCGACCGACTACATCGGGACTGATGGTACCCAAGTGGGTATTAATGGAGGAACCTACGGGTGGAACAGAATACCTACGACCCCAATAGTTAAGAGCCTGCAGATAAGCGTTGACGGGAAGCGCCTTAATGTGACTCATCAGGCCGAGACACGATAACTAACCGGCAGAGTGAATATTTACTGACTATTATGGACAGGAAATTATTAATACTTGTGCTTACGCTGGCATGGCTCGTTGGTGGAACCGCGGTGGCAAAAAGCATAACAGACCGGGTATATTGGATTGACGGTGACGTGGGAAGCGCGCGAGCTCTAACTTCTCAAATCAACCTGTCTGCTATGTCGCCCGGACTTCACACCATAAGCGTACGTGTGAAGGATAGTGAGCAACAGTGGAGCGCGCCTGTGACACGTTGTTTCCTCTGCACGGCTGTTGAGGAGAGGGCGACAAATATCACAGAGCGCCAATATTGGTTAGATGGCAATGTTAGCGAAGCCAAGGAACTAACCCCTGTGGTGGATTTGGGCGAAATCCGCCCGGGTCTTCACACGCTATCGGTGCGTGTCAAGGACAATCAGGGCCAGTGGAGCGCGCCTGTGACACGCTATTTCCTTGTGACGCCTCCGAACGAGGCAAAGGTGATAACCAATTACTGCTATTTCTTTGACGGTAAAGACGATGAGATGGTTCTTGGCTTTGTTTCGGAAGGTGAAACCGTATTCGACATCGACGCAAGTATGCTCTATCCCGGTGAGCATACCATAACGTGGCTGGTGTGTGACAGCAACGACGCTTGGAGTGAACCGGTTACGGAGAGCTTTGAACTTGTGTATGAAGCCATTATGGGTGATGTGAATGAAGACAACTCGCTGGACATCACTGATGTTGTGGCGCTGGCCAACTATGTTATGGGCGATACACCGAGCAACTTCAATGTGGGACTTGCCGACTACAACAAGAGTGGTTCGGTGGATGTGACCGATGTTGTGGCCGTGGCTAATGCCGTAATGGGCCTGTAAGTTTATCTGAGATAATAAATTAGTGGCGGTGACCTGTGTGGGTTCCGCCACTAAATTTGTCTTGATACCTTGGGTTACTGAGCCGTTACGGCTATCTTCTTGGCTTTGGTGGATTCCTGGATGCCGTCGGTGGAAATGGCGGCGCGGTAGATGTAGATGCCGCGCGGAACGCGTGAGCCACTCAGGTCAGTGAGGTCCCAGTTGATGGGGAACGATGTGAACATATCGCTCTTACCCTGCTGCGAGGTGGTCCACACGAGGCGTCCCATAAGGTCGAAAATCTGCAGTGTCACGTTGAGCGTGGCATCGGGCCTGTTGTGCTTGATGTAGAAGTTGGCATCTACACTTGCGGGGTTTGCATCGCAGTACACGTCGGCAATCTCGGGTTTGAGCCCATTCACGACGTTGAATGTGATTGTCTTGGTTGACAGGTTGTTGTAAACGTCCCATGCCTTGAGCGTGAGTGTGTGCTGCCCTTGCGCGAGCCCGCTAAGCGGATAGGTGATGGAGCCGCGCGTTCCCTGAGTTGCCGACGACGGTGTGTAGCGTGTGGTGACATCGGTGAACGACGTGTTGTCGTCGATGGTGATGGTCAGTTCATGTCCTATTCCGGCATTGGAGAAATTGAGTCCGGACTTGTCGCTGATGGTTGCGATTACGAGCGGAGACTCGTTCACGTTGTCGCCGTCGGTAAATGCCTGCGAGTTGAGCCCCAGGAACTCTATGTCGGGTCCTTCGTTGTCGGTTGTTATGGTCTCGTCATATCCGTAGATGTAGAAATCGCTGTTACTGCCCCTTGCCTCGGTGCTGTCCTTAGAGTTGTAGGCATAAAGGTTGATGAGCGAAGGCAAGTAGTCGTTAGTCAGGGCGATAACCTCCGACGGAATGGTGATGCGCAAGTTGAAACGTCCTTGTTTCACAGTGTCCACCGTGACTGCAAGCCTTGTGGAGCGGTCGTTGTATGAGAAAATTTTACCGTCGGTTCCGTATCCGTGAGTTGACACAGCGGCCTCGCAGTCGTAGAGCGTAGCCACGAGTGAACCGCTAAAGTCCTGAGAGAGATTGCCGTCTATGTCCTGGATGTGTCCGGCTACCTCAATGGTCTGGCGAGCCATGAAGGTGGGCATATTGTCGGGGTCCACGGCATTTCCGTTAATGGTCTCAACCACGGCCTTGAGCGTGGGGTAGGCCGGTCTCATGGCCGGGTCGCCGAAGAGGAAGTATTTCCTGTCGTTAGTTCCGCCCTTGTTCTTGTTCTTTCCGTTGCGGATAATGTCGCCTATCCTCATGGGGAGACCGCTATCGTCGGTGGCGAACATATATCGGGCCACGGCATTGTTGAGCGGGCCGTTCTGCTCAATGTAAACCAGGCGCGGTGGACAAACCACCGCAATGGCACCACCCTGTGAGTTGAGGAAGATGTTTTCGCCGCTTGATTCGGCGGTGGCGTCGAATCGCGTGAATTCGCAGGTGGCGGCATAAAGGATGGGCAGGTGGCGATAGAACAGATTGCCCGTTACGTCAGCCCTGGTGAGCAGTCCGTCGCCTGTCCATCCGGTGGGACTTGCGTGGCCGGTGTAGTTCCACCACACCACACCTTCGCTGAGTAGTCGGAACATCTTTGCGCGTGCCTCGGGATAGAACCTGCCGCCTCCGGTGCTCTGATTGGTGAAAGCATCGATATAGACGCGGTTGAATAGTATGTCGTCACCATTGTTGGCGCGAGCGTAGGATATTACATCCTCGGCTTGTTCCATGTGGCGTGCCTGGTCACCGTCGTCGGCAATATTGAGCGAATTAGTCTTCCATGCGCCGTAGTCGGGCTTGGTGACGTAGTTTATAAGCTTATTGGTGGCTATTCTGGCTTCAGCCTCGTTTTTTACGGGGAATCGTCCCACCGAAATGTCCATTGAGAGCGAGCCTGTGCCCCAGTTTGTGCCGGAACCGTCGGCCAGAATGGTCAAGGGGTCGTCGGTCGTGTAGGAATAATTCTCGTCGCTACTCTGGGTGCTTTGCCATGTGAGCAGCATGGGGTAGGCTATAGCCTTAACGTTGTCGGAAATCTGGCGGTTGTCGAAAGAGCCGTTACCCATGAGCATCAAGTATCCCAGACGGTGTCCCGCATCGTCGGCTCCCCTGTCGTAGAACATTTTGCATAGCCAGCGATAGGCCATGAAATCGGGGGTTCCCGATGAAAATTCGTTGAACACCTGTTCTTGGTCCACGACCAGAACGCGCATCCGGTCCACTTGCTCGTGCATCTGTGCGATGCGTTGAGCCTGTGCCATGTATGCGCTGTGGGTGATGATAATCATGTCGGGCGTCGGTTGCCCGTGCAGGTCCTGGTTAGAGATTGTTCCCACGAGCGACGGGGTGGGGAATGACGCGTTCTCGTTGAATGCCACGTATTCGCGGTAGCCTCCTGCGACGGGTGAGAATGTTGTGTTCCCGCCGCTGTGCTGCGCATTCATTTCAATTATTTCCCAAGCGTTGGTCACGTCCCAGATGTGTGTGTCCTGCGAAGTGTTGCTCAGTCTAACTGCGTTGGACGTCTCGCCGTATCTGAAGCCGAACGACAGGAATCCGTCTGAAAGGTCTAAGCGGCGAGGGTAGTTGAGCGTGATGAAATTCAGCCTTGCGAGCACCACGGTCCCGGCTGGAGTGAAGTTTACTGTGTAGGTTACATCCTTAGAACCGGCCGGCAGTGTAAAAGTTTTCGCCAGCGCTTTAGTGTTGTAGTGCGTGTGAGCCAGTCCATCGCTCTTGGAAGACACGTAATTGATGAGGTCGCCTTCATCCGACGATGGCGGCAGGTTGTTGCCGTTGTACTGGAAAGCGAGTTTACCCGAAACGTTGATGGTCTTAGCCGCAAAATAAGTCATCGCGGTAATTGTGCCACCGTCCACAAGGCCCGGAAGTGAGAAATTGAACGACTGGGAGGTATTGTATCTGAAATCTTCGCCCAGAAAGTCACGTCCGGTTTCGCCGGGGTTGATTAGTTCCTGCTCATGGTAAGTGCGACCTGTGAATGTGGTGATTGGCTCGGAATCCGTCACGGTGTTGGTGGCCAGGGAAACCTGTCCGTCGGGCTCTGAAGCATTATTAGTGACAAAATAGTATCCCGCTGTGGCATAAGGGTGCTGAAGCTGAGCTATTTCAATGGCTGGAGCGTTGATGCGCCACGAAGTGGGTCCCTGCGCGTAAAACAGGATTCTGTCGTCGGTCCTTACTACCGGAACAGCCGGCAAGTCATCGGGCTGTGAACTGAGAAGCACTTCGCTAAGCTGAGCGCCACCGTACCCATAAATTTTAACGTTCCGCAGGTCGCCGAGTCCCCATTTCTGCGCGTCGGCCGCCGAAATCTGGTAGATGCCGCTTTCAGTAACCCGTAGTTTGATCCACGTTCCGGACGACAGCTTGGAGTTGGCTGCGTAGCGTTCGGGACTGAACGCATGGGACTGGAGGGCAATCGCTGCGAAGAGTAAAGCCAGTATGTATGATTTTAGTCTGAAACTAAATGTGTTCATGAGTTTGCGTTATATATTTTTAGAATAAACGGAATAAGTACTGTTTTATTGTCTATGAGTGCTTAGAGAGTGTGATAATGTGGTTTTTGGAGGGTTGTGGCAAGGCCTGCCGTGGCGAGTGAGCGGCGAAATGTGGTTTGGTTCAATCATGATGATGCTGTGAAAATATTTTGTCGGCCGTAATGTATTGAAAAATAGTGATGTTGGTGCTTTTGTGAGGCGAAAATAACCGGGGATTGCAAAATAAATGGGTGTTATATGAAGAATTATTGCTAATTTTGCAGGATATTGGTTAATTGTGTCGTGTGGTTTGGGCACATGGCAGATGCAGATAACAGAGTGAATGAATATGGCTAAAGAAACGAGATATATATTTGTGACCGGCGGGGTGGTGTCTTCGCTCGGTAAAGGCATTATATCTTCGTCGATAGCTCGCTTGCTGCTTTCGCGAGGATTTAACGTGACGATACAGAAATTTGACCCATACATCAATATAGACCCCGGAACGCTGAACCCGTACGAGCACGGAGAGTGCTATGTGACGGTGGATGGGCATGAGGCAGACCTGGACTTGGGTCACTATGAACGATTTACGAATATCAAGACAACGCGAGCCAACAATATCACCACCGGCCGAGTGTATCAGAGCGTGATAGATAAGGAGCGGAGAGGCGATTACCTGGGAAAGACAGTGCAGATTATTCCGCATATCACTGACGAAATCAAGAGCTGCGTGAAGCGACTGGGTGAAACCGGAGATTTTGATTTCGTTATTACTGAAATTGGCGGCACAGTGGGTGACATAGAGTCGCTTCCGTTCCTGGAAGCAGTGCGCCAGTTGAAATGGGAACTTGGCGACAAGTGTGTGTGCGTACACCTGACCTATGTGCCATATATCCGCGCGGCGGCAGAGCTGAAGACAAAGCCCACGCAGCACTCAGTGAAACTGCTGCAACAAGTGGGAATCCAGCCCGACATACTGGTGCTACGCACTGAGAAAGAGATACCCCAGGCGGTGTGTCACAAGGTGGCGCAGTTCTGTAATGTGCGTGAGGGCGCTGTGACTCAGAGCGTGGACGTTCCCAGCATATACGAAGTACCTCTGAATATGCACCGTCAGCACTTAGACACACTGATACTGGAAAAAACCGGAACTCCTTACAGTGGAGAACCCGACTTGGCGCGGTGGAACAAATTCCTGAACCAGATGCGCGAAGCCACTGAAGAGGTGCGAATAGGCCTCGTGGGCAAGTACGTGGAACTGCAGGATGCCTATAAGTCGATAGATGAGTCGCTATTCCAGGCATGCACGTATAACGACAGGAAGCTGAAACTGCGCTACATAAGTTCGGAAAGCCTGACCGACGGAAACGTGGCCGAGAAACTTAGCGGACTGGATGGCGTGGTGGTTGCGCCTGGCTTCGGGCAGCGCGGAACGGAAGGCAAGTTTGTGGCCTTGAAGTGGTGTCGCGAGAACGATATTCCCACGTTCGGAATCTGCCTGGGTATGCAGTGCATGGTGATAGAGTTTGCGCGAAACGTGCTTGGTATGAGCGACGCTAACAGCGCGGAACTGGATCCGCTGACAGCTCACAACGTGATAGACCTGATGGAAGAGCAGAAGAGCATTACTAACATGGGCGGGACTATGCGACTTGGTGCATACGCATGCCATTTGCGTCCCGGTAGCCGAGTTGCAGAAGCCTATGGAAAGACTGAGATAGAGGAGCGCCACCGTCATCGTTACGAGTTTAACAACGAATACCGCGAAGTGATGGAGCAGGCAGGGCTGAAATGTGTGGGCGAGAATCCTCAGAGCCATCTGGTGGAGGTAGTGGAAATGCCCGACAAGCGGTGGTATGTGGGTACGCAGTATCACCCCGAGTACAGCAGCACCGTGCTTTCGCCGCATCCGCTGTTTATGGACTTTGTGCGTGCCGCAATAAAATATGGTAGCGAACGCGATGCGTCATCTGCTGAACAATAGTGCGTTAGGCGGGTAATGACAGAAATACAAACTGAAATAAGAAACTAAAAAAAGAATTATACGAAATGGATAAAAACACAATCACAGGATTGATACTCATGTGTCTGGTAATTACCGGGTTCATGTGGCTTAACAAACCATCGGAGGAGCAACTTGCCGAGCAGCGCCGCGCACAAGCTGAAAAAGTGGAGCAAGCCAAGAAGAATCAGGCAGTTGTGGCAGAGGCTGATACGCTCAGCGCCGAAGACTTGAACGCAATAAAGGCCGTGCTGGCTCAGTATGGCGATACATCCACTCATTCGCTGAACGCGGAAGGCGTTAGCCTACGTATGAGCGGTGGCGGGGTTGAAGGCGAAGTGACCGTTGACGGCAAGGTGGTAAGCCTGGCTTCGATGGAAACGACAGGAAAACTCGATGCGAAGGTTCAGAACACTGCTATTAACAAACTGCGTGAGCTGGTGGAAGGATATGTGCGCAATGGCGCGTTCGCCTCGCACCTTAGCGGAAAAGCCGAAACCATAACTATTGCAAACGATTCACTCAGGCTGGAACTGAGCAGCAAGGGCGGTGTGATTTCCCGCGCTACTTTGCTGGGCTACAAGGCTTATAACGCGCCTAACGTGGACGTGTTCACGCCGGAAGACAATAACTACAGTTTCACACTGAACACAAATTCGCAGCGGTTCGATACAAAAGATTTCTATTTCATCCCCGAGCAGATTAACGACAGCACCGTGCTGATGAGCCTTAATCTGGACGGTGGAGCCAAGTGGGGCTTGCGTTACACGCTGATTCCCGGCAGCTACATGGTGAAGATGGAAGTGGTGCAGGAAAAGATGACCAATGTGATTCCCACCAACATCACCATTATGGACTTCAACTGGACCCAAAAAATGGCTCGTCATGAAGAGGGAAAAATGTTTGAGGAACGCAACAGCGCCATCTATTTCAAGTATGCCGGCAAGGACGGTGACGTGAAATACCTGAAGGAGAGCGGAAGTGACAGCAAGGACGTGCAGGACCGCATCAAGTGGTTCTCGACCAAGAACCAGTTCTTCAGCGCCGCGCTCATAGCCGACTCCTATTTCGTGGGCGGCCAGATGCAGAGCGACGAGATATCGAAAGACAGTCCCGAATATGCCGATTACCTGAAGACGATGAGCATAACGTCGCAGCTGGAATACAGCTCGGAGAATCCCAATCCGGCGTCGTTCCACTTCTATCTTGGCCCGAACAAGTATCACGTGCTGTCGTCGTACGACAAGTATTCGCCCGACGAGGATCTGAAACTCACGCACCTGATACCGCTCGGCTGGAAACTGTTCCGCTGGATAAACACTGGTGTGATAATTCCTATATTCAACTGGCTGGGCAAGTATATCGCCAACTATGGAATTATTATCCTGGTGCTGACCATAATAATCAAGATAGTGCTGTCGCCGTTCACTTTCAAGAGTTATATGTCTCAGGCTAAGATGCGCCTGCTAGCGCCGGACATTAAGGCGATAAACGATAAGTATCCCGACCAAGCCGACGCGCTCAAGCGCCAGCAGAAGACGATGGAACTCTATAGCCGTGCCGGGGCAAATCCCATGGGCGGATGCTTGCCGATGTTACTACAGATGCCTATCCTGATTGCTATGTTCACGTTCTTCCCGTCGTGCATAGAATTGCGAGGGCAATCGTTCTTGTGGGCTCAGGACCTATCGGCCCCCGACGCAATAGTGCGCTGGAGCGGGCAGATACCGTTTGTGACCAACTACTTCGGTAACCACCTGAGCCTGTTCTGCTTGCTGATGACGGTGACAAACATCGCGTACACTTACCTGACTATGCAGTCGCAGCAGCAGTCTCAGGCGATGCCGGGCATGAAATGGATGATGTATCTGATGCCCATCATGTTCCTGGTGTTCTTCAACAACTACGCATCGGGCTTGAGCTACTATTACTTTGTGTCGTTGCTGATAACCATCATACAGACTTACGCCTGCCGCGCCTTTGTCAGTGAGGAGAAAGTGAGGGCGAAGATGGCCGAAAACGCTAAAAAGCCTAAGAAAAAAAGCGGGTTTATGGCCCGACTTGAGGAGGCGCAGCGTCAGCAGCAGGCTATGCTCAAGGAGCAGGAGCGCCGCAACAAAAAGCGCAATTAACTATGCACGATAAGCCCCTGATGGCTTACTGACAAGAAAAGGCAAAAATCAAAAAAGCATAACTATGGTAAATGAATTTGTTAACTTAGTACACCGTCACGCTCGTCACTATGGTGAGCGCGAGGCTCTTCGCTACCGCGATTATGAGAGCGGAGAGTGGACATCGCTGTCGTGGGTGGGTTTCAAGAGTGAAATAGAACTTGAAGCAATAGCAATGTACCGTTGCGGAGTGAAAGAACAAGGCAAGATTGCCATATTCACAAATAACTGCCACGAAGTGCTGGTGACACACTTTGCCGCATTCTATAACCGTGCGGTGCCGGTCCCTATCTACGCCACGAGCAGCAAGGACGAGGCCGCATATATAGTGAACGACTCTGGGGCCACGATTCTCTTTGTGGGAGAGCAACGTCAGTACGACATTGCCCGCGCTATTAAAGATTCGTGTCCTCGACTTGAGTTGATAGTGACGCTGAACCCATCGGTGGTTCGCGCGAGCGATGATCACGAAAGCCTCACATGGCAGCAGTGGCTTGCCGGTGGTGAGAATGTAGAGGAGGACGAGCGCGTGGCATTGCTTAAGCGGCAGATGGCCGGCGACCCGTCGGACCTGATGTATCTGATATACACCTCGGGGACCACAGGCGTGCCTAAGGGCGTGATGCTGAGCCACAGCAATATGTGTGCCGCAATGGACAATCACATAAGGTGTATGCCGTTCCTCGATGCCCGAACTGACGTTTCGCTAAGTTTCTTACCGTTTAGCCATGTGTTTGAGCTTGGGTGGACCTTGGTTTGCCTGACTAAGGGCATAAGAGTGGCCATTAACACCGACACGAAGGACATTCAGCGTGCGGTGCGCGAAATAAGGCCGAATTACATGTGCAGCGTTCCCCGATTCTGGGAGAAAGTTTACACGGCCATTATGGACAATGTGGCAACGGCCACACCTGTGGTGAAAATGCTGATTAAGCGTGCCATATCGGTGGGTAAGAGCCGCAACGTGAAGTATCTGCGTCTTGGCAAGAAAGTCCCGGCACTGGTGGAAAAAGAGTATCAGTATTACGAAAAGAAAGTGTATTCCAAGTTGCGTCACGCTATTGGCGTGGACAACTCCAAGATGTTCCCCACGGCCGGCGCGATGCTGA
The DNA here is from genome assembly GCA_937892215.1 of uncultured Porphyromonadaceae bacterium. Lineage (GTDB taxonomy): Bacteria > Bacteroidota > Bacteroidia > Bacteroidales > Muribaculaceae > Sodaliphilus. Next base: position 46,968 of record CALAVE010000065.1, on the reverse strand, counting down.
GCGACAATATCACCGAACTGCTGCGCGCAGTGGGCGTGGATATTACTATAGGCTACGGACTGAGCGAGACAAACGCATCGGTGAGTTTCTATAGGCAAACCGGGTGGGAACTGGGCACCGTTGGCGAGCCAATTCCCGACATAGAGGTTAAAATAGGCGAGAACAATGAGATACTTGTGAAAGGCCCCACTGTGATGCAGGGTTACTACAATATGCCTGAGGAGACAGCGAAGGTGCTGGAGCCTGACGGATGGTTCCATACCGGAGACTGCGGCGAACTGACCGAGACGGGCCAACTGGTGCTGACAGAGCGTCTGAAAGATATGTTCAAGACGAGCAACGGTAAGTACATCGCGCCCCAGGTGCTGGAAACGATGCTCGGCCAGGATAAGTACATAGAGCAGGTGGCTGTAATAGGCGACGGCAAAAAATATGTTTCGGCTCTTATTGTACCGTCGTTTGAAGAACTGAAAGCGTTTGCCGCTAAGAAAAAGATTGAATGGCGCAGTGATGAGGACTTGGTGAACAATTCCGAGGTTCGAGATATGATAGAGAAACGCATCAACGGCTATCAGAGCGACCTGGCGGAGTATGAGCAGATTAAGCGGTTTGTGCTGCTGCCGCGCGCGTTTACGATGGAGAGCGGAGAACTGACAAATACGCTAAAGATACGTCGTGCCGTCATCAACAAGCGATACGCTAAGCTTATCGATGCTATGTATGCCAACGATTTCAGGAAAAAACAAGAATAAACGATGATAACCACAGAACAGTTAAAGGAGTTACAGGAGCGAGTGACGGCGTTGTGCCGATACTTGGATATTGACAGCAAGAAGATTGAGGTTGAGGAGGAAGAACTACGCACTCATGTGCCCGATTTCTGGCAGGATCAGAAAGCCGCCGAGGCTCAGATGAAGAAGATAAAGATGCTTCACTTCTGGATAGACAGCTGCAAAGAAGTGCAGGGCGCTGTGGATGAGGTGGCTATAGGTTTTGATTTTGTGAAGGAAGGAGTAATCGACGAGAGCGAACTGGACAATCTCTACGCTGTGGCACTTGACAAGACTGAAAAACTGGAACTTCGCAATATGCTCCGCCATGAGGAGGACAAGATGGACGCAATCCTGAAGATTAATTCAGGGGCAGGCGGAACCGAGAGCCAAGACTGGGCATCGATGCTGATGCGTCTGTATCTGCGTTGGTGCGAGCGTCACGGCTACAAGACCGCGATAGAGCATATGGTGGATGGTGACGAGGCAGGTATCAAATCGGTAACCATCAGTGTGGAAGGAGCGTTCGCCTTCGGCTACCTCAAGAGCGAGAACGGAGTTCACCGCCTTGTGCGTGTGTCGCCATACAATGCCCAGGGTAAGCGTATGACATCGTTCGCGTCGGTGTTTGTGACTCCGCTTGTGGACGATACGATAGAAATAACTCTGGATCCGGCCCGCATATCGTGGGATACGTTCCGCAGCGGTGGTGCCGGCGGTCAGAACGTGAACAAGGTGGAGAGTGGTGTGCGCGTGAGATATCAGTATAAAGACCCCTACACAGGTGAGGAAGAGGAAATACTGGTGGAGAACACTGAAACGCGCGACCAGCCAAAGAACAAGGAGAATGCGCTGCGCAACCTGAAGTCGATACTTTACAACAAAGAGCTAGAACACAGGCGTGAAGAGCAGCGCAAGATTGAAGACAGCAAGAAAAAGATAGAATGGGGCAGCCAAATCAGGAGTTATGTGTTCGATGACCGCCGGGTGAAAGACCACCGCACTAATTATCAGACAAGTGACGTGAACAGTGTGATGGACGGAGATATAGACGAGTTCATCAAGGCTTATCTGATGCAGTTCTCAGAGGAGTAACAGTTAAAACGAATATGCTATGAGAGAGCGATTAACCATAGTGAAGCTTGGCAACAAAGTGGTGGAGGACAAGACAGCCCTTAAGCGATTTATAACGGACTTCTCAGCAATCGAGGGAAGGAAAATGCTCATTCACGGCGGAGCTTTGACAAAGATGGTTGCCGACAAAATGGGAATATCGGTGAAAGTGGTGGACGGCAGCAATGTAGTGGACAACAAGATGCTTGACGTCCTCACTATGGTTAACGGAGGCCTTGTGAATCGCAAGTTTGTGTCGTTATTGCAGTGGCATAAGGTGAATGCCGCCGGACTCACCGGTGCCGATATGAATCTGGTGACGTGCGCGCGGCGCGATTCCAAGGGAAAGGATATGACGGGAACAATTAAAATCGTGAACGTCAAGGCCCTGGCCGAGATAATAGAGAACGAGGTGACTCCCGTGCTGGCGTCGCTGGGACATGACGGGCGTGGCAATCTGCTGGCCCTGAATGCCGACGACTTGGCGAGTGAAGTGGCCCGCGCTATGAGTCTGCGCTATGATGTGACACTGATATACTGTTTTGAGCGTAAGGGTGTGCTGATGAATATGCGCGACCCAGACAGCGTGATAGCATCCTTGCGCAGGACGCAGTATAAGTCGATGCGCGAAATGGATATGATAGACGAAGAGATTGTTCCCAAGCTGGAAAACGCATTTTCTGCCACGGCTCACGGCGTGAAAGAGGTGGTGATAACCGATGCCGCGCACGTGAATGACAAGAAAAGCGGCACCCACATCCGCGATTAGCCGATGAAAAGATTAGAATGAAATGGAACCGTTTAGATAAAAAGATAAGAATGAATTTAGCAGAGTAACCATTATATTTTTACGCGAGAATCAATGACAAAACTTTTGAAAGACATAGGGACATGGTTAAGAAAGAATGATGTGTTGTGTGTAGATCATTTGATGGTATGCATAGGAGTGCTGTTACTTGCTGTACTGCTTGCCTATCTTGGCTCAAATCTGGCTGTGTTCAGTCCGCTTAAGCGAGCGCTTGAGGACTTTTCAATGACAGATGTGTATTTTGAAATGCAACGCAGGCCCGACAATGTGGCGAATAAGAACATCGTGCTGGTGGACATGACCGATTTAGTGAATCGGGATAAGATTGCTGAGGTGATTGATAATATAAATGACTGTGAGCCACGAGTGCTTCTGGTGGATCTCATCTTCCTCTACGGCGGTATGAGGAACAATGAAGAAGAAGACGAGAGACTGCTTGCCACAGTGCAGCGCACAAAGAATGCGATATACTCGTGCAAACTTACTGATTACAGTGAGACAAAGAAAGAATTCAGGCACGTGGTATATTCATTTTTCAAGGATGTACCTGGCTATTCGGCCAATCTGCACTGGGGCTACTCAAACGTTCATGAAATGCGAAGTTCCGGAATAATCAGGGATTTCTCATTGTCGCAGAACACAAGTGAGGGCATTGTTTATTCTTTGCCATACTATGTGGCTAATATGTGCAATGGAACTGAACCGACACCCACAAACAACGAAATGCGGGTAGTGGTTTATAACAATACTCCATTTACAGAATTGCATCATTCAGATGTGAAAAAACATTCTCAGATGCTGAAAGGCAAAATAGTGATTCTGGGAACTATGCATGAAGAGTCGGATATGCATATAACGCCTCTGGGTAAAATGCCAGGAATGAAAGTTTTGGCTTATGCAATCCAGTCCTATATGGAGCATCCCGATGTAAAAGAGATGTCATTCCCCGGTAGCCTGTTATTCAGTTTCTTAATGGCTTATTTCTCGGCATGGATGGGGGTGATGATAACGCGAAGATTTCCCAATACGTATCTGCATGTGCTGAAAGTGTACTATTTTGTGATTATGGCACTGCTTGTGTGGGTGGGATTCATTTGTTTCGTGAAGTTCAGTTATAATCTGAAATTGATATATCCCTTGCTGTCAATTGCGCTGGTGGAAGAGTCGCGGCACCTCTACAAATGGCTGATTATATCGCTTAGTAAGCGAGGAAAACCTGAAATAGTAAAGAAATCGATATATGCGATCAAGAAAAAATAGCATAATGAATATTCGCTATCTGTCGCTTGTGGTGTTTCTTCTGATGATACAAGCGATGGCGTGGGCCGGAACGAGCGAGGCGGAGAAGATGTTGCTGCGTGGTAATGAGGCTTACGAACACGGAGACTATGCCACGGCCGTGACATACTATGAGAAAGCAGCGGAAGACGGTCTGGCCGAGGCTCAGTATCTGCTGGCCTACTCGTTGTATATGGGAGAGGGTGTGGAGCGAAACTACACATTGGCAGCTCAGTGGTACAAACGAGCTTCAAGACAGAATCATGTCAAGGCTGAATACAACCTGGCGTATTGCTACATGAACGGGCGGGGTGTCCCACGTGATTATGACCGCGCTCTGGAGTTGCTAACCGCATCGGCTGAAGGTGGGAATATTCAGGCAATGGTAACACTTTCCGAGTGCTATGAAAAGGGTGTTTTGGTTGAAGAAGACAGAGCAATGAGCGAGATGTGGCAGAAACGGGCTAAGGGGGAGAATGCTCCTCGTCCGTCGGTGAAGCAGGATGATGAGAAATTGTCGTCAGATAAGGCACCATCGCTTAAAATTCTGTACCCACTCAGTGATGATGTGTTCCATACGTCAACGATGGAGATAAAGTACCAGTTAGAAGCGGGAGCGCTGAAAGGAGAAACTCGGGTGGAGGCCTTTGTTGACGGGGAGCGTCAGCCTGTAACACGGGCCGTGAGGCGCGCAAATACAGTGGAGGTGAGTTTGCCCCGGAAGGACTGTACTGTGACGCTCAAGGCAAGCAATCGTAACGGGACCTGTAAAGATGAGATAAATCTTGTGTATGACCAGACCATGGACGAAGACGAACAGCGCTTGTTTGCCGTGGTCGTGGGCGTTGGTGACTATGATGATGAATTGTTACCCGACCTTAATTATTCGGTCAAAGACGCTGAAGACTTCGCGCGAGTGCTGGCTACTAAGAAAGGATATCCTTACGGCGATGTACAGGTTAAGACATTGATGGGAAGAGATGCGTCACGTGATGAGATACTGGAGGCTATGACATGGATGAAGCAAGAAGCCACCGCATCCGACTTGTGTATGTTCTATTTTGCGGGGCATGGCTACTGTGATGAGGACGGAAATTTCTATTTTATGGCCGACGGCTCGACTACAGATAATTTCTACAGTAAAGGCTTGAGTTCAGACGACCTGATGAAGCGCGTGCGGGGAGTGGGAAGCAATGTGGTGGTGTTTGCCGATGCCTGCTACTCAGGTGCAATGCTGCGAGCGCAGTCGATGGTGGGACGTATGAACAATCTGGTTCTTTATGCGTCGAGTAGCCCCGACAACCGCTCAATGGAAGATCCGGATTGGGGTAATGGAGCGTTTACTAAGGCCTTGCTCTCAGCATTCAAGAATAAGGCGAAGCGAAGTGGGGATAGCGGGCTTAGTACACGTTGGCTGGATATGTATATAAGTGACGAGGTGAGTCGCGAGACAGGAGGCCATCAGACCCCCCATTTTGATAAGTCGATAGAGATAAATCATTTTAATTTATTTGAATATGAGAAAAAGTAGAATTTTAATTTTAGCTGCGGTTATAGCACTTATGTTACTGCCCTTTGAGGTGGTTGCAAAATCGTCATCATCATACCTCGTCTATAATGTCACCGGGGACGTGTATGTGAAAAGCAAGGGAAAGAAGGTGACGCTCGCTCCTCGCAAGATGCTGAAGGAGAGCGATGTGCTTCAGGTTGGTGATGAGAGCGCTTTGACCCTTCTTGATGAAAAGAACTCACAGATGATTTACATTACCAGCAAGGGTGAAGGGACGCTTGGCAGTTTCATTAATTCGGCCAAAAGCAGAACAAAGAGCCTGACCGCTCAGTATTTTGGTTATATCTGGAAGCAATTGTATTCGGCCGGAGGACAGAAGATGATGCACCCTGACACATATATGCAGGCTACGGCTACGTCTTACAGGTCGCAAGCGACAGATTCAATTCTGCTTGCCAGCATTGTGAATATGCTGCAAGGGTCTGATAGCCCTGAAAAGGCGTTGTGCTCGTCGGAGACTGTGATACCCACTAACTTGGATGTGGATTTCGATTTAGTGGCTTGTGATGCCGGTGACGCTGTGGACGCGCAGGTGAAGGGCAATACCGGCTGCTACGTGCGAGTGAGGAACAATACGGCCGGCCATGTGTTTGTTAATGTGCTGAATATTGATGAGAATGGCGGTAAATATCTGGTGTTGCCAGTTGACGAGGCTTCGTTATGTGCTCATCTGCTGGTGCCGCCCATGAGTACAGTGTCGTTCAAGTCGGAGCCGTTTATCTTTAACAATGAGAAGATGCGCGAGGCCTTTGTGTTAGTGGCCACAAAGGAACCGGTGGATTTCAGTATTCTAATGAACCCAATAAGGAGTGCGTCGCGAAGCAAAAGGCTTGCTACAGGTTTGTGCCGCAAGATATATGAGGTGAGTAAACAGGAGTGAAAATATGAAAAGCAATATACTAATAGCGTTAGTTGCACTTGTTACTTCGTTCATGGCTATGGCGGGAGACAAGGCGCAGAACGATTCGGCCTTTTTTGCGTTACTGTGTAGTGATGCGCCGGTGGCTAAGTGGCACAAGTCCTTGAAGGTGAATCCGAGTATGATGGAAGCCACGTACGACGCGAATGTGGTGCTTCAGCGCGGCAGTTATTTTCAAGTGAAATCGCTGCGTGACGACGTGTACCTGCAACCGAAGGCCGACGGGACTTATGAAATTGTTAACAATAGCAAATATCCGCTGGAAACGATAGTGAATCTGTTGCTTGGCTACATAGAGGATAATTCCCATTATATGTTTGTGTCTCACCACCAATATGGGAAGAAGATTTCGCGTGTGCTGATACCAATGCGTAAGATGTACGACCTGCTGTGTCCCACGATGGACGTTTACTGCAGCGTGAATGGCATAGACGCTGTGGACGCCAAGGGGGTGGTGGTGTTCCATGACAAGAAAGAAAACTTCATCCACATGCTTGAGGTTACAACTTCGCCCACGATGATAGGGGACCCCAAGAGCACTATTTTCGCAGAATTGTATACGAACATACCCCAATCAACGGTGAAGACACTATTCGGAGAGAGGGAATAGCAAAAGAGAAGGAGGTGAAATTATGATAGGAAAAATTGTAAATAGGATTTCGATTCAGTTGATAATGTCCATTCTTACGATGGGTAACGCATGGGCTATGGGCGGAGTGTCCACCCCACTGGAGACGGGTGCCAAAATAGATGAGCGTGTACAGACCGTGATGGAAAACAACATCAACACTATGCTCGAAACAATGAACGCCGCAGCAGAGGCAGGCTTGCGAGAGATAAAGCTGCCGAAAGACGCATTCACAAAAGAAGGAGCTGATGATGTTAAGAAATTGTGGAAGGTGAGTGGGATGAGTTGTGCGGTGAAGGCACTCACGGCTCGAACGCTTAATACTAAAACCGGATATCAAGTTAGGGGAATCCCAGTGGATATCATGGAGGCTGACCCGGCGGAGTCGCGTCAGGAATTGACGATAGACTTTGACGGAGAGGGAAGAATAGCCGGTGTGTCGATATCCATAGGGATGGAGCGATACTATGAACTGATGTCCGCTAAAACATCGGACTTGGATTATTCTCGCCGTCAGATTATCGTGGATTTTGTGGAGAACTATCGCACGGCGTACAACAGGCGAGACCTGAATTTCATTTCGCAGGTTTACAGTGATGACGCACTTATAATAGACGGTCATTTCGTGAATCCGGCATCGAGCGGAATGAAATTTGAGAGTGCCAGAATGGCAGATAATCAAGTGGTGTATTTCCGATACACGAAAAACGAGTATCTGGACAAACTGAAAAAAGAGTTTTCCAACAACAAATTCATAAATGTGAAATTTGAGGATGTGGAGATAGCCCAGCATCCTAAGTATGACGACATCTATGGTGTGACGCTAAAGCAATACTGGCACACAAGTACAAATAATGACGTGGGCTATCTGTTCCTGATGATAGATTTTCATGACACTGATAATCCTCAGATTCAGGTGCGAACATGGCAGCCCTATAAGTATTCGAATGGTCAGATTCTGAGCAAGCGGGATGTGTTTCACTTGGGTTCATTCAAGATAATGAGATAGAGAAATAACAAAGAATTAAGAATAAATAGAAGTAATTATGAAAAAAAGATTAAGCATTTTAATTATGTTTGCAGCCTCTTGTGTACTGAGCTTTGCTCAGAAGCAAATGGCGGTGTCGGACATATCGGAATCGAATGATGTGTTTTCCGGTGAGGGCAGTTATGCCGCTGTGGAGGTGCATGGTGAGAATGGAATGTCGTTACAGTTTGTGTCATCGATGGATAAAGAAGTGCAAGTGTTCCGCAAGGAGTTGCAGGGTTCGGACTCAGTTTATTATCTACTGTTCGACACAGGAGACCGCTATAGAGGAAGAATTGTGACAATGCGTTCGCCCGGTTTCAACACATTTAATGTGTCGATAGAGTTGCGGCCAAAACAATTGATGACGCTCAAGGTCTTTGACCCTAATAGCCCGGTGGATGCCGGGTGCTATCGCAGTCACCGCAACAAGGGAAAGGAAGAGTTTAAGAATATGAATTATGGTGAGGCAAAGAACCAGTTTGCGCTGGCGAGCCAGTGTACCGACGTGAACGAGTCGGAGAATGCGATAAATATGGCAGATGCTGATTCGTGTATAATGCTTCGGTATAGAGCCGATGCGGCGTATAGTGTTCGTGATTATGGGGCGGCAACTGCGCTTTACAATCAGATATTGTCACTGAATCCGTATGACACCTATGCATCCGGCCGTGCCCAAGAGAGCAGTTCACGGTTTACCGATGAGTGTGATGCCGCGCTAACAAAGGGAGACTATTTCTTTTCGGCAAAAGATTACGAAAGGGCATTGCCTTACTATAATACGGTGATAAATAGGAATTGTTTTAACAAGGCTATTGCAACGGAGAAAATATCCCAGATTGAGAAGAATAAGGAGAGCCGAAAGAACCACACTCAAGTTGTAACGTACGAGTTTATGCCGGGAGCGCCGATAGGTTTGTCAACGGGCTCGTACAATATGAAAAAATGGGGAGGTTTTTTCTCTTTCAACTTTAACCCTCAAGTATTCAAAGCAATGCGAGGCAATATTATGTATAAGCCGGGCGAGGAAATAAAAGGGGGAGATGTGAAGGGCGATTTCCCGGAGTTTAACTTGAATTTCGGTTGGACTCGAAAAATCTATGCTCCTATATGGATTTATTTCGGTCCCGGTCTGACGGGTAAGATGTATTATGGTACCTACGCGAAAGATAACTATCCCTACAATAAGGAAAAGCATGATTTGAACAGCACAGGGTCTGACACAATGTTTGACTCAGACGGCAATTTGTCTCAGCCCAGCGAGGATGATGAAGATGATGCTAGTAGATATAAAGCATGGAAGAAATTGAATTTTGCGATGGCTATTTCTCCCACTGTCGGCTTATGTGTAAAGTATAGTTATTTTGCCTTCCGCATTGGTTATGAATATCGTTTTGCGATAAAGAACAAGTATCAAGACTTTATTGGGGCGCATAAAGTGACCGTTGGTCTTGGTGTGGCATTCTGACAGTAAGGCGAATATTGAGCATGAAAATCTGGTGTTGCGGCGGAAGTGCTGTGGCACCAGGTTTTCTTATCGTGTGTTAACAGGTGGTATGTGTGGAGAGGTTATGGTTGCTCTTCATCTGTTGCTGAGGAGAACGAGCGGGGTGAGCATCCCACAAACTTCCTGAAGTTGCGATAGAATGATGCCTGGGAAGTGAATCCGGACTGCTGAGCTATCTCTGAAATGGAGAGAGTGGGGCTCTGCTGCATGGTTTGGATGGCATAATCGATGCGTTGCTTGTTGATGTAATCGGTGAACGAAGCCCCCATCAGTTCGTTAATGGCCTGATAGATGTAGTTGCGGTTAGTTCCGATAATGCGTGCAATGTCGTTGATTTTAAGGTTGGGCTGCAGGAAAAGCTTTTCGCTTGCCATGATTTCCTCAATTTGTTCCCTGATTTTGGTAATTGATGTGTTGTCGTTAGGTTCAGTTGCCAGTACGATGTCATCGTTAATGATGTCCTTAATGCTGAATTTCATTGTAAAGCCAATGAATCCGATGCCATACAGAATGCAGGAATAGATTAGTGCCGGGAGAGCGAGCAGGTATTCGTGGTCTGCGAAGATGTGCCGCCCCAATGCGTTCGCGAGGAAGCCTATGATGGAAGCTCCGGCCATGAGACATAGGAGCCACATGTATGGAGATGTGTTCTTGTCGTCGAGATTGGCGTAATTGCCTTTTATTATCCGGTTTAATTCGTTGATGGATTGTATGCTTTTAAGGAGTGAAAAAATTACGATGAATGCGAATATTATTCTTGCAGCGATATGTGTGAAGATTTGATATCTGATAATCGGCTGGGTGGAGTCATTCAGGTTGTTGTAAAGAAAGTTGTGTGTGAATTCTGAAGTTTGCTGCGGTGTCATTAGCGCGTACAGCACTGCAATTAGAGAGGAGCATACGAGCGCGGGCGCCAGCATTTGAGCCTTGTGCCTTGTGCTTATGGGAGCGTGCTGAGACAGATGGTTGATGTAGAAGTAGAATAGCGGATAGACCGCGAGATTCGCGAAACTGTAGCAAACGTCGCTGGCAGGCAACCAGTTAATGATGTGGTTGAAGAAAACGAAATGTCCCGCGTAGAGCACAGCGGTTGTGGCCATGAAAATGACGAGCCAGATGTTTTCGCGGTAGTGCCAGTTGCGTGAATCGGCTATCATTGTGATTAGCCAAAAGACGCAAACCATGAATGGCAATATTGAGAATACTACATTAAACATAGTGCGGCAAAAGTAGGCAAAATAAATAGCAGGTGCAAGGATGTTAGCGAAAATTCCGCATCGGCAAGAAAAAAGTATCTCATAATGGTGTGGAATGGAAAGAAAATGGAGAGAAAGTGCTGTTAATTGAGCGAGAAATATTAACTTTGGGGCTTGAAAAACTAAAACACGAGGACGATGAAAGTTGCTATTGTAGGCGCCAGTGGCGCGGTGGGACAGGAGTTTATGCGAGTGCTCGACGAGCAGAATTTCCCGATGTCGGAATTGGTTCTTTTCGGTTCAAAGCGTAGTGCCGGCAAGATATTCACATTCAGGGGCAAGGACTTAATAGTTCAGCAGTTGCAGCACAATGATGACTTTAAGGACGTGGACATAGCGTTTGTTTCAGCCGGAGCGGAGACGGCGAAGGAGTATGCCGAAACGATTACTAAGTTTGGCGCAATAATGATAGACAACAGCAGCGCATTCAGACTTGATGAAGACGTTCCGCTGGTTGTGCCGGAGGTGAATGGTGCTGACGCGCTTAATGCCCCGCGTAATATTATAGCCAACCCAAACTGTACTACAATTCTGATGGTAGTTGCACTGAAGCCGCTGGACAATCTGTCGCATATAAAGAACGTTCAGGTGGCTACATATCAGGCTGCGAGCGGAGCCGGACTGGAAGCAATGGACGAGTTGGCCCTGCAGTATGCTGAGATTGCCCACGGTAAGACCGAACTGACGGTGAAGCATTTCCAGCACCAGCTGGCGTATAACGTGATTCCCCACATCGACCACTTCATGGGCAATGGCTACACGCGTGAAGAGACAAAGATGTATAATGAGACGCGCAAGATAATGCACAGCGACATACGCGTGAGTGCCACGTGTGTGCGTGTGCCGGTGATACGTGCTCACAGTGAGGCGGTGTGGATTGAAACAGAGCGTCCGATTGCACCGGATGAGGCTCGGCGCGCGTTTGAGGGCGCTCCTGGGCTGGTGGTGATAGATAATCCTGTGCGGAACGAATACCCGATGCCCTTGTTCGTAAACCGTCAGGACCCGGTGTACGTGGGCCGAATCAGGGAGGATTACAGCAGTGACAACGGTCTGACGTTCTGGGTTGTGGGTGACCAGATAAAGAAAGGCGCGGCTCTTAATGCAGTGCAGATAGGGCAATATCTGCTTAATCATGACGAGCGTTTCAGAAACATGAATAAGTGATTTTAGCCGGTCTGGCGGAGATAGTGTGAAGAAATTAGCCGACCATGCCGGATAAAGGCTGAAAAAGTTGTAAATTTGTCGCAGAAAGACAGTGACGAAATATAATTAAGAGAGATATGAAATTCATTGAGCAAGAGATAAAAGGAGTGTGGGTGATAGAGCCCAGGAGATTCGGTGACCTGCGTGGCTATTTTTGCGAGACGTTCAAGAAAGAGGAATTTGAGACGCATGTGGGCAAGGTTAATTTCATACAGGAGAATGAATCGCTGTCGAAGCGCGGTGTGCTTCGTGGCCTGCATTTCCAGAAGGGAGAGTTCAGTCAGGCCAAACTTGTGCGTGTGTCGCAGGGTTGTGTGCTGGATGTGATAGTGGACTTGCGCGGCGATAGTCCCACTTTCGGGAAGCATGTGGCCGTGGAGCTGAGTCAGGAGAATGCATTGCAGATGTTTGTTCCCAGAGGTTTTGCTCATGGCTTTGTGGTGCTGAGCGACGTGGCGCAGTTCCAATATATGGTGGATAACGTGTACTGTCCGGAAAGCGAGTGCACCCTGAAATTCGATGACCCTGTGCTTGGTATAGACTGGAGGATTAGCGAGGATGAGATGTTGCTTAGCGAGAAGGATAAGTGTGGGTTACCGTTAAAAGATGTTAAACCTTTTTAATAAACGTGAAAAACGTTAATGATTCTTAAATCAAGAAAGAGTTAATTGATAGCGAATTAGGTGTGGGGCGGGTGTGAAAAATGCGTGAAAACACCTATTATAAAAGCGGGAAAGGCTTGAAAATATTTGGTGATTAGCGAATTAGTGCGTAACTTTGCAACGCTTTTGCGGTCCGGTCGGAGCAATATCGCTGCAAATGGCTGATGTATAGCGGTGTTGCGAGGGATTTCGGGCCCACAAAATGCGCAAAATAATTTATTAACTAACAAAACAAAGTAAAGAGAACTAAGATGCCAACAATTCAGCAATTAGTAAGAAAAGGCCGTACGTCGCTGGCCGACACCAGCAAATCGCCTGCTTTGGATGCATGCCCTCAGCGTAGAGGAGTGTGTGTGCGTGTGTACACCACTACCCCTAAGAAGCCGAATTCGGCAATGCGTAAGGTGGCGCGTGTGAGATTAACAAACGGAAAAGAGGTGAACTCTTACATTCCCGGCGAGGGTCACAACCTTCAGGAGCACTCAATCGTGATGGTACGTGGCGGTCGTGTGAAGGATCTTCCGGGTGTTCGTTATCACATTGTACGCGGAACCCTTGACACCGCCGGTGTAGCAGGTCGCACGCAGCGTCGTAGCAAGTATGGCGCGAAGCGTCCGAAAGCAGCGAAGAAGTAAGGACTTTTCAAACTTAAGAAACAATTAAAGTTAAACTTAGTTTTTGAATTATTTGGATTGGACGACCCGGTTGAGTAAATGGCTGTAGCGACGGCCGTTGAAGAACAAAGAAGCAACAACCAAGCAGACAAAAACTACAATTAAAAGAGAGAAAATGAGAAAGGCAAAGCCCAAGAAACGGATTATTTTACCAGACCCAAAGTTTGGTGATGTTCGAGTTTCGAAATTCGTGAATCACTTGATGTACGACGGCAAGAAGAATACGTCGTACCGCATCTTCTACAGTGCCCTGGATATAGTGGGCGAGAAGCTTGCAAAAGAAGAAAAGGCGCCGCTTGACATCTGGAAAGAGGCGTTGGAGAAGGTGACACCGCAAGTGGAGGTGAAGTCGCGCCGTATAGGTGGAGCGACGTTCCAGGTGCCTACCGAGATCCGTCCCGACCGTAAGGAGTCGGTGTCGATGAAGAATTTAATTATATTCGCCCGTAAGCGTGGTGGAAAGACTATGGCCGACAAGCTCGCCGCTGAGATAATCGACGCGTACAATGAGCAGGGTGGTGCATTCAAGCGTAAGGAGGATATGCACCGCATGGCTGAGGCTAATCGCGCATTCGCACATTTCAGGTTCTAAATTGATTGAAAGGCGTTAGAATACACGAATGGCTGGCAATCAACTGAAATATACGCGTAACATAGGCATCATGGCACACATTGATGCCGGGAAGACTACCACATCGGAGCGCATTCTGTATTATACAGGTCTGACTCACAAGATAGGTGAGGTTCATGACGGAGCTGCCACGATGGACTGGATGGTTCAGGAGCAGGAACGAGGTATTACTATTACTTCGGCTGCGACTACGGCCTTCTGGAACTATGGCGGTGAGAAGTATAAGGTGAACTTGATAGACACTCCGGGGCACGTTGATTTCACAGTGGAGGTGGAGCGTTCGCTTCGCGTTCTGGACGGAGCTATAGCCACATTCTGTGCCGTGGGCGGTGTGGAGCCGCAGAGCGAGACAGTGTGGCGTCAGGCCGACAAATACAATGTGCCGCGCATAGCGTACGTGAACAAGATGGACCGTAACGGGGCTAATTTCCTGGAGGTGGCTCGTCAGTTGCACGATATGCTGGGTGCCAATCCATGCCCGATACAGCTACCGATAGGAGCTGAGGAGAAATTCAAGGGTGTGGTGGACCTTATACGCATGAAGGCGTTGTACTGGCATGATGAGACAATGGGAGCCGAATACTCTGAGGAGGAGATACCGGCCGACATGGTGGAGGAGTGCCAGCAGTACCGCGACAAGATGCTTGAGAACATCTCGTCGTTTGATGACGCGCTGATGGAGAAGTACCTGGAGGCCCCTGATACGATAGGTGTGGACGACGTGAAGAGAGCGTTGCGCACGGCTACGTTGAAGATGGAGGTGGTGCCGATGCTGTGTGGCAGTTCGTTCAAGAATAAGGGTGTGCAGCCTCTTCTGGATGCAGTTTGCGCATATTTGCCGAGTCCCGCCGACACTAAGGAGGTGACCGGAACGAGTGCAGGCGGCGATAAGCAGGAGGTGCGTCATCCGAATGAGAGCGAGCCCCTTTGCGCGCTGGTGTTCAAGATTGCTACTGACCCGTACGTGGGAAGGCTGGTGTTCTTCCGCGTGTATTCCGGTAAGATGGAGTCGGGCAGTTACGTTCTGAATAGTCGTAGCGGTAAGAAGGAGCGCATTTCGCGTTTATTTCAGATGCACTCCAATCATCAGAACCCGATGGAAGTGATAGGTTGTGGTGACATAGGAGCCGGAGTAGGCTTTAAAGATGTACGCACGGGCGATACGCTGTGTGACGAGCATCATCCTATAGAACTGGAAGCTATGGACTTCCCGGAGCCTGTGATAGGGATAGCTGTGGAGCCAAAGACCCAGGGCGACATAGAGCGGTTAGATGCCGGTCTGCTGAAGCTTGCTGAAGAGGACCCGACGTTCCAAGTTGAGGCAAACGAGGAGACAGGGCAAACTATTATCCGCGGGATGGGAGAGCTTCATCTGGACATAATCCTGGACAGATTGCGCCGGGAGTTCAAGGTGGAGTGCAACCAGGGTCGTCCTCAGGTGACCTACAAGGAGGCGATAACAAAGCCTGTGGAGCTTCGCGAGGTGTTCAAGAAGCAGACGGGCGGAAGAGGCAAATTTGCAGATATCATGTGCCGTGTGGAGCCGGTGGATGCCGACTTTGAAGGCAGTCTGCAGTTTGTGGACGAGGTGAAGGGCGGAAATATTCCTAAGGAGTATATTCCGGCGATACAGAAGGGTTTCCAGAGTGCTATGCGAAATGGCGTTCTTGCCGGCTATCCGGTGGAGCACCTGAAGGTGACGGTACTGGACGGTTCGTATCACCCCGTGGATTCAGACCAGTTGTCGTTTGAGATATGCGCAAATCTGGCGTTCAAGAAGGCGTGCGCTCAGGCGAAGCCTATACTGCTTGAGCCGATTATGCGTGTGGAGGTGGTTACACCTGAGGAGAACATGGGTGACGTGATAGGCGACCTTAATAAGCGTCGTGGTCAGGTGGAAGGCATGGAGAGCAGCCGCAGTGGTGCCAGGATAGTGAAAGCACTGGCTCCTCTTGCTGAGATGTTCGGCTATGTGACCGCGCTGCGAACGATTACATCGGGGCGAGCGACGAGTACGATGTCGTTCTCACACTATGCTGAGGTGACTCGTTCGATAGCCGAGAAGGTGCTTAGCGAGGTGCAAGGGCGCATAGATTTATTGAAATAATAATTTATAATTACAAATATGAGTCAGAAAATCAGAATTAAGTTAAAGTCTTATGATCACAACTTGGTTGACAAGTCGGCCGAGAAGATTGTAAAGACGGTGAAGACGACCGGAGCAGTTGTGAGTGGTCCGATACCTCTGCCAACTCACAAGCGTATCTTCACAGTGAACCGTTCGACTTTCGTGAACAAGAAGTCGCGTGAGCAATTCCAGTTGGCGTCGTACAAGCGTCTGATAGACATTTACAGTTCTACTGCAAAGACTGTTGACGCGTTGATGAAGCTGGAGTTGCCGAGTGGCGTGGAAGTTGAAATCAAAGTGTAGTAATGCGATTTACTAAGAAAAGAAGTTTAATTAAAAATTTAGAGAAATGCCAGGATTATTAGGAAAGAAAATCGGAATGACATCCGTGTTCAGTGCCGACGGCAAGAATGTGCCGTGCACTGTTATCGAAGTAGGTCCTTGTGTAGTTACTCAGGTTAAGACTCTTGAAAAAGACGGCTATGAGGCTCTTCAGCTTGGTTTCGAGGAGAAGAAAGACAAGCACACGACGAAGCCGGAGGCAGGTCATTTCAAGAAAGCCGGAGTGAAGCCACAGCGCCACTTGGCCGAGTTCAAAGGATTTGAAGGCGAGCACCATGCCGGGGAAACCATTACGGTGGATTTCTTTGCGGGCGAATCGTTTGTTGACGTGATAGGTGTGTCGAAGGGAAAAGGATTTCAGGGCGTTGTTAAGCGTCATGGATTCGGCGGTGTAGGTCAGAAGACTCATGGTCAGGACGACCGTTATCGTGCTCCCGGTTCGATAGGAGCCTGTTCTTATCCTGCAAAGGTGTTCAAGGGAATGCGTATGGCTGGCCACATGGGCAGTGAGCGTGTAACCGTTCAGAACTTGCAGATTATTAAAGTGTTGCCGGAGAACAACCTTCTTATTGTGAAGGGTTCTGTGCCCGGCAGTAAAGGTTCAATCTTATCAATAGTGAAATAATGGAACTCGCTGTATATAACATAAAAGGAGAAGACACCGGTAAGAAAGTGACGTTGAACGACGAGGTATTTGGCCTTGAGACTCCCAACGAGCACGTGGTTTACCTGGATGTGAAGCAGTACTTGGCCAACAAGCGTCAGGGTACTCATAAGTCGAAGGAAAGAAGTGAGATATCGGGTTCGACGAAGAAGCTCGGCCGCCAGAAGGGTGGAGGCGGTGCTCGTCACGGTGACATTAACTCGCCGCTGCTTCGTGGTGGAGGTCGTGTGTTTGGTCCTCGTCCCCGCAACTATTCTTTCAAGTTGAACAAGAAGATGAAGGCACTTGCTCGCCGCTCCGCGCTGACATTCAAAGCTCAGCAGAACCAGATTATGGTTGTTGAGGACTTTGATTTCGCTGCACCTCGCACTAAGGAGTATGTGGCCGTGGCTAAGGGTCTGAATGTTCTCTATCAGAAGGTAACGCTGGTACTTGCTGACAAGCGTGAGAATGTGTATCTGTCGTGCCGCAACGTGCCTGGTGTGCGTCTGATGACGGCTCGTGACCTGAACACGTATTCTATTCTTGACAACAAGAAGCTGTTGCTGACCGAGAGCAGTGTGGAAGTACTGAACAAATTTTAAGAAAAGGAGGTAACAAATGGATATAACAATCAGACCAATCGTAACTGAGAAGGCGAATGCAGTCAGTGAAAAGACGGGCCGTTATACCTTCAGGGTATCTCCGTGCGCGAACAAGTATCAGATTAAGGACTTGGTGGAGAAACTGTACGACGTGAAGGTGGTGTCGGTTAACACAGTTAACTACGACGGGAAGCGTAAGCAGCGTTACACGAAGGCCGGCTTGGTTCGCGGCAAGATGCCGTCGTTCAAGAAGGCCGTAGTAACCCTTGCAGAGGGACAAAGCATTGATTTCTATAGTAATATTTAATAAAAAATGGCAGTAAGAAAATTGAAGCCCACAACACCGGGGCAAAGACACAAGATTATTGGTGTATTTGACAACATTACAACCAGTACACCAGAGAAATCTCTCGTAGTCGGCAAGCGCAGTACCGGTGGTCGCAACAGTGAGGGTCACAGGACTACTCGTTACAGAGGAGGCGGTCACAGGCGCAAGTATCGTTTGATAGACTTCAAGAGGAATCATGACGGTGTGCCAGCAGTAGTAAAGACGATAGAGTACGATCCTAACCGTTCGGCTCGCATTGCGTTGCTTTATTACAAAGATGGCTTGAAAGCTTATATGATTGCACCCAACGGACTGGAAGTTGGCGCTACAGTTGAAAGCGGTGAGAACGTGGCCCCCGAAGTGGGAAACGCGCTTCCACTTAAGAACATTCCTGTTGGTACTTTAATTCACAACATCGAATTACGTCCGGGACAGGGCGCGAGTATGGCTCGCAGTGCCGGAACATTCGCTCAATTGACGTCGCGCGACGGTGACTACGCGATAGTGAAGTTGCCTAGCGGTGAGACGCGTAAAGTGCTTGGGACTTGCCGTGCTACCGTAGGAGTGGTAGGAAATTCGGATCACGCATTGGAGCAGTCGGGAAAGGCCGGACGTTCGCGCTGGCTTGGTCGTCGTCCTCACAACCGTGGTGTGGTTATGAACCCAGTGGATCACCCGATGGGTGGTGGTGAAGGTCGTCAGTCGGGAGGCCATCCGCGTTCTCGCACAGGTCTTTACGCAAAGGGTTTGAAGACCCGTCGTCCCAAGAAGCAGTCTTCGAAGTATATAATTGAAAGAAGGAAGAAGTAATTTGATTAAAAGTTAAATTTATGAGTCGTTCATTAAAAAAAGGCCCATATATCAGTGTGAAGCTGGAGAAGAAGGTTGACGCTATGAATGAGAGCGGGAAGAAGAGCGTGATAAAGACATGGTCGCGTGCTTCGATGATATCGCCTGAGTTCGTAGGTCACACATTTGCGGTTCACAATGGAAATAAGTTCATTCCCGTGTATGTAACTGAGAACATGGTAGGTCACAAGCTGGGTGAGTTTGCCCCGACGCGTACTTTCCGTGGTCACAGCGGCAACAACAAATAATGGGCCCGGGAAACACTAACAGAATAAAAAAGGATTAAATACAATGGGTAAAAGAAAAAGAGAATCAGCGAAGAAATTGCAGGAAGCTCGTGCATTGAGGAGCTATGCCGTTCTGCGCAATGAGCCGAGTTCACCGCGCAAGATGCGTCTTGTTGCAGACATGGTTCGTGGTGTGGAGGTATTCAAGGCACTGGGATTACTTCATTTTTCGAGCAAGCATGCCGCAAAGCCGGTTGAGAAGCTGTTGAAGAGTGCTATCTCTAACTGGGAGCAGAAGAATGGCGAGAAGGCCGAGAGCGGAGTGCTTTATATTAAAGAGATCAAGGTAGATGCAGCTCCAATGCTGAAGCGTCTTCGTCCGGCTCCTCAGGGTCGCGGCTACAGGATTCGCAAACGTTCGAATCATGTAACGCTTCAGGTGGAACGCATAGAAAGTAACGCTAATAACGAATAAAGAGGTATGGGACAGAAAGTTAATCCAATCAGCAATCGTTTAGGTGTAATCCGTGGCTGGGATTCGAACTGGTACGGAGGCAGCAATTATGGCGATACTTTGCTTGAAGACAGTAAGATTCGTAAGTATTTGGAAGTACGACTTTCGAATGCTAGTGTATCACGCATAGTGATAGAGCGCACACTGAAGCTTGTGACGATCACGATCTGCACGAGCCGCCCGGGAATGATTATCGGGAAGGGTGGTCAGGACGTTGACAAGCTTAAGGAAGAGTTGAAGAAGGTGACTGACAAGGAAGTTCAGATTAACATTTATGAGGTGAAGCGTCCTGAGGTAGATGCAGTGATTGTGGCGAACACTATAGCTCATCAGATTGAGGGCAAGGTGGCTTACCGTCGTGCCGTGAAGATGGCGATAGCAAGTGCTATCCGTCAGGGAGCTGAGGGCATAAAGATCCAGATAAGTGGACGTCTGAATGGTGCTGAGATGGCACGTTCTGAGATGTTCAAGGAGGGTCGTACCCCTCTTCATACGCTTCGTGCTGACATAGACTACGCTCTGGTTCCTGCTTTGACTAAGGTGGGTCTGATAGGCGTTAAGGTTTGGATTTGCCGCGGTGAGGTTTACGGCAAGCGTGACCTGGCTCCGAATCTGGTTCAGAACAATAACGATCGTCGTCAGAATGGCGGAGGCCAGCGTGAGCGTCGTGGAGGTTTCAGAAACAAGAAGAACAACCGTTAAAAAACTGAGAGAAAATGTTACAACAACCAAGAAGATTAAGATATCGTCGCCCGTCTGACGGCCGTGTTCGCAAGTATTCGAAGCGCGGTAACCAGTTGGCTTTTGGCTCATTCGGCATCAAGACGCTTGAGGCAAAGTGGATAACTGCTCAGCAGATAGAGGCAGCGCGTGTTGCGGTGACACGTTACATGCAGCGTGAAGGAAACATCTGGATAAGGATATTCCCTGACAAGCCAATTACCCGTAAGCCGGCCGACGTGCGTATGGGTAAGGGAAAAGGAGATGTGGCAGGATATGTTGCCCCTGTATTCCCAGGCCGAGTATTGATAGAAGTGGATGGTGTGAGTTTTGAGATTGCGAAGGAGGCTTTGCGTCTTGCAGCTCAGAAGTTGCCGGTGAAGACAAAGTTCCTTATCCGTCGCGACTATGATCCGAGTCAGAACGTGTAATTGTTAAGAAAGGAGAAAGCAATGAAAAAAGAAGAATTAAGAGAACTGAGCGACAAGGAACTTCGTGAGCGCTTAGAGGTGGCTGAGAAGGAGTATGTTCAGGAGAAGATTCAGCATTCAATTTCGCCCCTTGACAATCCCGCGAAGATAACCCGTGACCGCAAGGAGATAGCTCGAATCAAGACAGAGATTCGTGCCCGCGAATTAAACATTAAGTAATCCCGATTGAGAAATGGAAGAAAGAAATTTAAGAAAAGAGAGGATTGGGGTTGTTTCGAGCAACAAATCTGACAAGACGATCACTGTAATGGTGAAGTGGAAGGAGAAGCACCCCATATATGGTAAGTTCGTGAACAAGACGAAGAAGTACCATGCTCATGACGAGAAGAACGAGTGCAATGTGGGCGATACCGTCCGCTTGATGGAGACCCGTCCTTTGAGTAAGACAAAGAGATGGAGATTAGTAGAAATCATCGAAAAGGCTAAGTAATTATGATACAGACAGAAAGTAGACTGACAGTGGCCGATAACAGTGGAGCACGCGAGGTGTTATGCATCCGTGTTCTGGGCGGTACGGGTCGTCGTTATGCATCGGTTGGCGACGTGATAGTTGTTACGGTGAAGAATGCGATTCCGTCATCGGATGTGAAGAAGGGCACAGTATCGCGTGCGGTTGTTGTAAGGACGAAGAAGGAGATTCGCCGTCAGGACGGGTCATACATTCGTTTCGACGACAATGCGTGTGTGTTGCTGACCAACACAGGAGAGTTGCGTGGGACACGTATTTTCGGTCCTGTTGCTCGCGAGTTGCGTGCGACAAACATGAAGATTGTGTCGTTAGCACCAGAAGTACTATAACAAATTAAAAGATTCAGAAATGACTAAGTTACACATAAAGAAAGGTGATATCGTCTATGTGCTGAGTGGTGACGACAAGGGTAAGACCGGTCGTGTGCTGAAGGTAGAAGTAAGCAAGTACCGTGCAGTAGTGGAGGGTGTCAACAAGGTGAAGAAGAGCACGAAGCCGAATGCTAAGAATCCTCAGGGAGGCATTATAGAGGTGGAGGCTCCGATACATTTGTCGAACTTGAACCTGGTGGATCCGAAGAGTGGAAAGGAAGCTAAGCCGACCCGCATAGGCCGCCGCAAGGATGAGAATGGAAAGACCGTACGTTATTCTAAAAAATCAGGAGAGGAGATTAAGTAATGGCAGCAACAACACTTAAGAAACAGTATGATGAGCAGATTGCTCCGGCATTGATGAAGCAGTTCAACTACACTTCGCCGATGCAGATACCGCGCCTGACTAAGATAGTTCTTAACGAGGGTCTGGGCGATGCTACACAGGACAAGAAGATAATAGAGACAGCGATAGCTGAGCTTACGGCAATTACGGGCCAGAAGGCTGTTCAGACGTTGTCTCGCAAGGATATTGCGAACTTCAAGGTTCGTAAGAAGATGCCTGTTGGTGTTCGCGTGACATTGCGTCGTGAGCGCATGTATGAGTTCCTGGAGCGCTTTGTAAGGATAGCGTTGCCCCGAATTCGTGACTTCAAGGGAATTAACGGCAAGCTTGACGGCCGTGGCAACTATTCTGTGGGCGTTACCGAGCAGATTATATTCCCGGAGATTAATATTGACAGTGTTACAAAGATGACGGGAATGAACATTACGTTCGTTACGACCGCGAAGACCGATGAGGAGGGTTATGCTCTGCTTAAGGGCTTTGGCCTGCCGTTCAAGACTGATAACAATTAAACAGGAGAAGTGATATGGCAAAAGAATCGATGAAAGCCCGTGAGGTGAAGAGGGCGCGTCTGGTGGCAAAGTATGCAGCAAAGCGTGCTGAGCTGAAGAAGGCAGGTGACTATGAGGCCCTGCAGCTGCTTCCGCACAATGCGTCTCCGGTTCGTCTGCACAACCGTTGCAAGATGTCGGGTCGCCCAAAGGGTTATATGCGTCAGTTCGGTATATCTCGTATTGATTTCCGTGAGATGGCCTCTCAGGGTCTGATACCGGGAGTGAAGAAGGCGAGTTGGTAATCCGAGTTGCGAGAAAACAGAGATAAATTAACAGAAAGAAGAATTAAATATTGTTTGGACGCATAGAGTCGGAAATGTTCTGTAGAGAAAAGACTGATGATATAAACGTCTGAATCAATTTAAAGAAAGAAAAATAATGACTGATCCAATTGCAGATTATTTAACAAGATTGAGGAATGCGATCAAGGCCGGTCACCGTGTCGTTGAAATCCCTTCTTCGAAAATGAAACAAGAGATCACGAAGATTCTCTTTGAGCAGGGTTATATACTTAATTACAAGTTCGTGGAGGGCAACCCGAGCGGAACTATTAAGATAGCTCTGAAGTATGATAGTGTGGACAACGTGAGCGCTATCAAGTGTCTGACCCGCGTGTCGCGTCCGGGTCTGCGTCAGTATGCAGGCTACAAGGACATGCCTCGCGTTCTTAACGGTTTGGGAATCGCAATCCTGTCGACTTCTAAGGGCATTATGACCAATAAGGCGGCCGCAGAGCAGAAGATAGGAGGCGAAGTATTGTGTTACGTTTATTAAAAGAGGAGGAAAGATTATGTCAAGAATAGGAAAATTGCCGATCGAGATACCTCAGGGCGTGGACGTTAAGATAGAGGACAATGTGATAACCGTTAAGGGTCCGAAGGGTGAGCTGAAGCAGACGTTGAATCCGAGCCTGAAGGTAGAGGTTGAGGGCAACGAGATTAAGGTTAGCCGCCATGACGATGAGCGCGAGAGCCGTGCTCAGCATGGTCTGTACCGTGCTTTGATCCACAACATGGTGGTGGGTGTGAGCACCGGATTCAAGAAGGAACTTGAGATAGTGGGTGTGGGATATCGTGCCACTAATAAGGGCAAGGATGTGTTGGAGCTTGCTCTGGGCTATTCCCACGTGATATACATGAAGATGCCGCCTGAGGTTACAGTTGAGGCGAAGACTGAGCGTAACAAGAATCCGCTTATCACTCTGGAGAGTGCTGACAAGCAGCTTCTGGGTCAGATATGCGCAAAGATTCGTTCGTTCCGTAAGCCTGAGCCATATAAGGGCAAGGGAGTTAAGTTTGTTGGCGAGGTTATTCGTCGTAAGTCAGGAAAATCGGCTGCAGCCAAGTAATAGAAAGGAAAAGATATGGTATCTAAAATTGAAAGACGAAATAAGATTAAGAGGCGTATCCGTGGCCGCATAAGCGGTACGGTGGAGCGTCCGCGCTTGTGTGTGTTCCGCAGCAATAAGCAGATATATGCTCAGTTGATAGATGATGTTGCCGGCCATACGTTGGTGTCAGCATCGAGCAAGGGCATAACAGATGGAACAAAGAGTGAAATCGCCGCTAAGGTGGGCGAGCTTGTAGCCGCAAAGGCAAAAGAGGCGGGGATAGAGACCGTGGTGTTTGACCGTAACGGTTTCCTGTTCCATGGAAGAGTTAAATCACTGGCCGATGGAGCTCGCAAGGGCGGTCTTAAATTTTAAGCGAATATGGTTAAGAAGAATAACAGAGTAAAGACCACAAGCGACATAGAGTTACAGGATCGCTTGGTAGCAATAAACCGCACGACCAAGGTGACCAAGGGAGGTCGTACTTTCACGTTTGCCGCAATAGTAGTTGTTGGAGACGGAAAGGGAATCATTGGTTATGGTTTGGGAAAAGCTAACGAGGTTACTACGGCAATAGCCAAGGGAGTGGAGTCGGCCAAGAAGAACCTTATTAAGGTTCCGGTACACAATGGTACGATTCCTCACGAGCAGGAGGCTAAGTTTGGCGGTTCACGCGTGTATATGAAGCCGGCTACTCCGGGTACTGGAGTGAAGGCCGGAGGTGCTATGCGTGCCGTTCTGGAGAGTGTAGGAATCACGGACGTGATATGTAAGTCGAAGGGTTCGTCGAATCCTCACAACCTAGTGAAGGCTACAATCGCAGCTCTGGATGAGATGCGCAGTCCTCAGATGGTGGCTCACTATCGCGGCATAAGTGTGGAGAAAGTGTTTAAAGGATAAATAAAGGTACTTGACTATGGCAAAGATAATAATCAAACAGGTTAAGAGCCGTATTAATCGTCCGGCTAAACAGAAGAGGACCCTTGACGCGCTGGGTCTGAGAAAATTGAATCATGAAGTTGAGAAAGAGGCAACTCCTCAAATTCTTGGAATGGTAAACGTAGTTCGTCACCTTGTAGAGGTGCGCGAGGCAAAATAAGGAAGGAGATAATATGGAATTAAGTAATTTACAGCCAGCAGTTGGTTCCAACAAGCAGAAACGTCGTATCGGTCGCGGTCCGGGTTCGGGCAAGGGCGGTACATCGACCCGTGGTCATAAGGGAGCCAAATCCCGTTCCGGTTACAGTAAGAAAGTGGGCTTTGAAGGCGGTCAGATGCCGTTGCAGCGCCGAGTTCCGAAGGGCGGTTTCAAGAATTTCAACCGCGTGGAGTACAAGGCAATCAACGTGTCGCTGCTTGAGGAGCTTGCAGAGAATAAGGGTCTTGAGGTGATAACTATTGCAGACCTGGTACAGGCCGGGTATCTGCGCAAGCGTCAGCTTGTGAAGGTCCTGGGCGACGGCACCTTGAGCAAGAAGCTGGAAGTAGAGGCTCACGCATTCTCGAAGAAGGCAGAGGAGCTGATTACTCAGGCAGGAGGTTCAATAAAAAAAGTATAAAGACCAATGAGATTAATTGAGACAATCAAGAATATTTGGAAGATTGAGGATCTGAGGAAACGCCTCACGATAACCTTCCTGTTTATATTGATATACAGGTTCGGTTGCCATGTGGTGCTGCCCGGAATTAATCCGGCAGACTTGGATGCGCTTCGCCGCTTCACAGACAGTGGCCTTATGCAGCTGCTGGATATGTTCTCGGGAGGTGCTTTCTCTCAGGCTTCAATATTTGCGTTGGGAATTATGCCCTACATTACTGCATCGATTGTGATACAATTGCTCGGCATGATATTGCCGCAGTTCCAGAAGATGCAGCGCGAAGGCGAGAGTGGGCGTATGAAGCTCAACCAGTACACACGTTACCTGACCGTTCTTATCCTCTTGGTTCAGGCTCCCGCATACTTGGTGAACTTGCGTTACCAGGTGGCAGCTGCCGGAGGAGCTACGAGTTTCGGTGTGTGGAATATGTTCTTCCTGACGGTGGTTCTCACAGCAGGCGCGATGTTTATCATGTGGCTGGGTGAGAAGATGACTGACAAGGGTATAGGTAATGGAATATCAATCATCATCATGGTTGGTATCATGGCTCGCCTCCCGGGAGCTCTGATGCAGGAGTTCACGTCTCGTCTGTCGACCGCTCAAGGAGGTCTTGTGATGTTCCTGATAGAGATTATCCTGCTGTTTGCAGTAACTGCCGGTGCTGTTCTTCTGGTACAGGGAACGCGTAAGGTGCCGGTGCAGTACGCGAAGCGTATTGTGGGCAATAAGCAGTATGGTGGTGCTCGTCAGTACATACCGCTGAAGGTGAATGCTGCAAATGTGATGCCTATCATCTTTGCGCAGGCGCTTATGTTCATACCCATCACACTTGCCGGTTTCCGTGCGAGTCAGGATGGCTTTGTGGGCACGATGGCGCGTACGTTCAGTGACATGAACGGTTTCTGGTACAATGCAGTATATTTCTTGCTGATTCTTGCGTTTACTTACTTCTACACGGCTATTACTGTGCGTCCGAACGACATGGCCGAGCAGATGAAGAAGAACAGCGGATTCATTCCCGGTATCAAGCCAGGCAAGAAGACAGCGGAGTATCTGGATTCGATAATGAGCCGAATCACGTTGCCGGGTTCAATATTCCTGGGAATCGTGGCAATTCTGCCGGCCTTTGCCCGCTACTTTGGCGTGAATCAGAATTTTGCCCAGTTCTTTGGTGGCACATCGCTGCTGATTATTGTGGGAGTGGTTCTGGATACGCTTCAGCAGATAGAGGCGAAGCTGATGGAGCACCACTATGATTCACTGATGAAGGGCGGCAAGGTGAAAGGTCGCAATTTCTAATGCAGAGATTAAGACGTAGTAAGAATAAATTGTTAAGGGCTGAACTGAATAAAAGATGATATATCTGAAGACAGATGAAGAGATAGAGCTTCTGCGCGAGGCTAACTTGGTGGTGGCACGAACGCTTGGCGAAGTGGCCAAGTGGGTGCTGCCCGGGGAGACTACTCGCAAGCTGGACGAGGTGGCTGAGGAGTACATACGTTCTCAGGGCTGTGTTCCGGGCTTTAAGGGGCTCTATGGCTTCCCTGCAACGTTGTGTGTCTCGGTAAACGAGACTGTGGTACACGGTTTTCCGGGCAGTTATGTGCTCCGCGAGGGTGACATAGTGTCGGTGGACTGTGGCGCTGTGACCAAGAGCGGTTTCAACGGCGACTCGGCTTACACATTTATGGTGGGCGAGGTTAGCGAAGAAGTGAAGCGGCTGTTGCGCACGACGAAAGAATCGCTGTACGAGGGTATAAAGGCTGCTGTTCCGGGAAACCGGATAGGCGATATCAGCAACGCGGTGCAGACGTATTGTGAGAAGCGCGGCTACGGTGTGGTGCGCGAACTGACGGGTCATGGCGTAGGCAAGAAATTGCATGAGGATCCCGAG
Organism: uncultured Porphyromonadaceae bacterium; assembly: GCA_937892215.1. Classification (GTDB taxonomy): domain Bacteria; phylum Bacteroidota; class Bacteroidia; order Bacteroidales; family Muribaculaceae; genus Sodaliphilus. Next base: position 19,510 of record CALAVE010000065.1, on the reverse strand, counting down.
GTGCCGAATTACGGTCGTCGTGGTACGGGTCCGCTGATTAAGAACGGTATGTGTATAGCAATAGAGCCGATGATAAACATGGGCAGCAAGAATGTGGTTATGGAGGAAGGCGGCTGGAACGTTCGCACTCGGGACCGCAAGCCGGCGGCTCACTTTGAACATTCGGTTGCTATCCACAACGGTAAGGCTGACATCCTGTCGTCGTTTGATTACATTCAGGAGGTTCTGGGCGAAAGATTTATCTGAAGTAAAATAGGTTTAACCCGTCCCGATAAAAAGGAACAAAAAGAGAGAGATTTATTATTATGTCGAAACAGGCTGCAATAGAGCAAGATGGAACAATAGTGGAGGCATTGTCGAACGCTATGTTCCGGGTGGAGCTGGAGAATGGTCATGAGATCACGGCTCACATATCAGGTAAGATGCGAATGCATTACATCAAGATATTGCCCGGTGACAAGGTGAAGGTGGAGATGAGCCCCTACGATTTGTCGAAAGGAAGAATTGCTTTTAGATACAAATAAAAAAAGACGAGAATATGAAAGTAAGAGCATCAATCAAGAAGCGTACCCCGGAATGTAAGATAGTACGTCGCAAGGGACGTTTGTACGTGATTAACAAGAAAAATCCCAAATTTAAGTTACGTCAAGGATAATTTTATTAATTTTGCAAAAAATTTAGTTTATATATGGCAGTACGAATTGTCGGAGTAGATTTACCCCAAAACAAGCGCGGTGTGATAGCGCTGACCTACATATACGGAATAGGTCGCAGCAGTGCCGCAACGATCCTGAGTAAGGCCGGCGTGGATGAGAACACGAAGGTGAAGGATTGGACCGATGCCGAAGCAGCGAAGGTGCGTGAGGTGATCGGCGAGAATTACAAAGTTGAAGGAGACCTGCGCAGTGAGGTTCAGATGAACATCAAGCGCCTTATGGACATTGGATGCTATCGTGGTATCCGTCACCGCAACGGTTTGCCGGTGCGTGGTCAGAGCACGAAGAACAATGCCCGTACTCGTAAGGGTCGCAAGAAGACAGTTGCAAATAAGAAGAAAGCTACTAAATAATTTTAAATTATGGCAAAAAAGACAGTCGCAGCTAAGAAGAGAGTTGTTAAGGTTGACGGCGTGGGTCAGCTCCACGTTCACTCATCGTTTAACAATGTTATTGTGTGCCTTGCCAACGGCGAGGGACAGGTTATTTCGTGGTCTTCAGCCGGCAAGATGGGCTTCAGGGGTTCAAAGAAGAACACTCCTTACGCAGCTCAGATGGCGGCTCAGGATTGCGCAAAGGTTGCCTATGACCTGGGTCTGAGGAAAGTGAAGGCCTATGTGAAGGGTCCGGGTAACGGTAGAGAATCGGCAATCCGCACTATTCACGGTGCCGGAATCCAGGTGGTGGAGATAGTGGATGTTACGCCGCTTCCTCACAATGGATGTCGTCCGCCGAAGAGAAGGAGAGTATAAAGTTCCTGAAATTCGGAAGAGAGAAGTAAATATTAACTTAACGCGGCCGAAGTCAGTGAATAAGATTGCTTCAAATAAATCAACCTCTCGCAATCGCGGCTGCACTGATTCGGCTAAAGAAAACAGAATTAAAATTATTTAAAAAATGGCTAGATATACCGGTCCAAAGAGTAAAATTGCCCGTAAGTTTGGTGAGCCAATCTTCGGAGAGGATAAGGTGCTTGCACGCAAGACGAATCCTCCCGGTCAGCATGGGGCAAACAGGAGAAGAAAGCAGTCGGAGTATGGCATCCAGTTGCGTGAGAAGCAGAAGGCAAAGTACACTTACGGAGTGCTTGAGCGCCAGTTCCGCAATCTGTTTAAGAAGGCGTCGTCGTCGAAGGGAATCACAGGTGAAGTGTTACTTCAGTTCCTTGAGTCTCGCCTTGACAATGTGGTTTATCGTCTTGGTATAGCTCCGACACGTGCTGCGGCACGTCAGTTGGTCCTTCATCGTCACATCACTGTTAACGGAAAGGTTGTGAACATACCCTCGTACTCAGTGAAGCCAGGCGAGATAGTGGCAGTTCGCGAGAAGTCGAAGTCGCTGGAGGTGATACAAGATGCTTTAGCAGGTTTTAACCACAGTAAGTATCCTTGGCTTGAGTGGGATGAGAGCGTAAAGGGCGGCAAGATGTTGCATCTTCCGCAGCGCGAGGACATTCCTGAGAACATCAAGGAGCAGTTGATAGTTGAATTGTATTCTAAACAGTAAAAAATAACGTCAATGGCTATTTTATCATTTCAGAAACCCGATAATGTTCTGATGCTTGAATCAGACAGCAAGTTCGGAAGGTTTGAGTTTCGTCCGTTGGAGCCCGGTTACGGAGTGACAATAGGAAACGCATTGCGTAGAGTTCTGTTGTCGTCGCTTGAGGGCTATGCAATCTGCAACATCCGCATAGATGGGGTGGAGCATGAGTTTGCCACCATCCCCGGAGTTAAGGAGGACGTGACTAACATAATCCTAAATCTGAAGAAAGTTCGCTTGAAACGTGTGGTAGAAGATGCCGACATGGAGAAGGCAACTGTGAAGGTTTCGGGCCAGGACGTGTTTAAGGCTGGAGATATAGGTAAGGTGCTGAGCGGTTTTGAGGTGCTTAACCCTGAGTTGGAGATATGCCATGTGGATCCGAAGCACGGATTCCAGTTGGATTTAACCATCAATAAGGGTCGTGGCTATGTGCCGGCCGATGAGAACCGCAACGCGAATGATCCTATAGATGTAATTGCGATAGACTCTATTTACACTCCGATAGTGAATGTGAACGCGATAGTGGACCACTACCGTGTGGAGCAGAAGACTGACTATGAGAAGCTAGTCCTTGAGATTAAGACCGATGGTTCGATACATCCCAAGGAGGCGTTGAAGGAGGCCGCAATGATACTGATTCAGCATTTCATGCTGTTCTCGGACGAGAAGATAGCTTTAGACTCGGCGGATGGCGAGGAGAATGAGGAGTTTGATGAGGAAGCACTGCACATGCGTCAGTTGCTGAAGACGAAACTGGTGGACATGGATCTGTCGGTTCGCGCATTGAACTGCCTTAAGTCGGCTAACGTGGAGAGTCTGGGTGAGCTTGTAGTTTACAACAAGACCGATCTGCTGAAGTTCCGTAACTTTGGAAAGAAGTCACTGTCGGAGCTGGAGGAATTGTTGTCAGAACTAAAGCTGTCGTTCGGAATGGATATTTCAAAGTATAAACTTGATAAAGAATAAAAACGATGAGACATAATAAGAAATTCAATCACCTGAGCCGCAAGAAAGGTCATCGCGACGCGATGCTTGCCAACATGACCGTTTCGCTGATCATGCACAAGAAGATCAACACAACGCTTGCCAAGGCGAAGGAACTGCGTACGTACGCAGAGCATATAGTGAATGTGGCGCAGCGTGGCCTGAAGCAGGATGCCGCCATAGCAGCAGAGTGGAAAGACAGCAGCAAGCCGGCTCCTAAGCATCAGGGTTCGCGTCGCTTGGTGTTCAGCTATCTGAAGGACAAGAAGGCCGTTACTGAGCTGTTCGGCGTGGTAGCACCTAAGGTTGGCGACCGTCCGGGCGGATACACCCGTATTCTGAAGACCGGTCACCGTCTGGGCGACAATGCCAAGACTTGCTTCATAGAGCTTGTTGACTTCAACGAGGCACTTCTTGAGGCTAAGAAGGAGACTGCAAAGAAGACGACCCGTCGCACTCGCCGTTCGGCGAAGAAAGCAGCTGAGGCTCCCGCGGTGGAAGAGGCTCCGAAGGCTGAGGAAGCACCCGCAGTGGAAGAGGCTCCGAAGGCTGAGGAATAAGAAGCGGCGGACGGTTATACCGCTCTGCGGAGCGGTGATAACTGATGCTTACTGAATAATAGGGAGGATGTTCGTGTGGACACCCTCCCTAAATTTGTTGTGTGCCGGCCGGTTACGGTCTATCGGCTGATTACGATGGATGTGGGGCCGGTTACTTTTACGGGGATGGAGAGGACAGCGGCCTTGCTGTCGTGGGTGAAGCGTGCGCTCTTGCCGTTGACGGTGACGCGGCTCGGTTTTTCAGTGACGTCGGGCATTACAAGACGGTACTGCTTGGAAAGGGGAGAGCCTGTGATTTCGCCCTCGGCGGCAATTGTGATTTCGAGTCGGCCCGGGGTGGGGTTGGCCTTGAAGTTGATGAGACGATGTTTGCCCGGGGCAAGAGTACCGGTGGAATAAAGGTCGTCGTCGAAGAGAGTGTACTCAGAAGGCTTGTCGCTGTGGTAATAGACGATGTCGAGCTTGGATGGGTTGTAATCGCCCACGTTCTCCATGTGACCTGTGGCCTGCGGAATGAATGCACCGGCACGTACGAAGAGCGGCAGGACCTGAATTGGAGCAGGATATACCGTGGTGGTGTGTCCGGCGTATCGCTGCGAGGGATTGTTGAAGTCAATCCATTCGCCATCGGGGAAGGCGATGACGCGCTGAGTGGCTCCTTGTGTCATGACCGGAGCAACCATGACGTCGCGCCCCCAGAGATACTGGTCGCTGATGCTGTCGTACTGACGGATGCCGTTATATGGCTCGTAAAGGCCGAGCGGACGGACGAGTGGGAGCCCGGTGGAGGCGTTTTCCCACGCAAGAGAGTAGTTATAAGGGAGCCAGTTGTATCGTCGGCGAATGATTTGCAGAGTGAGGTCGCCAAATTCCTTGTAGTTGTAGGGTTCGGCCTGATAAGTGGAGTGAGTGCGCAGGACAGGCGAGAACAGGCCGAGTTGCAGCCAGCGGATGTAGAGTTCTCCGTCGCGCTTGTTTTCGGGGTCAACGGCAAATCCGCCCACGTCGTGTGACATGTAGCCAAGGCCACTCAGGCCGGCGTTGAGCATGATGGTTACCTGCGGTGCCAGACCGCCCCATGAGCGCGAGACGTCGGTGGACCAGGGGAAGACAGAATAGCGCTGTAAACCGGCTGTGCCGGCGCGCATCATGGTCATGAGTCGCCTGTCGGGGTATTCTTTTTTGAAGAGGTCGTAGATTATGGCACTCCAGTCGTTGCCGTAGAGATTGTGGTACTGCTCGGCTGTGAGTCCGTTGTGATGGCGTATTTCGAGCGGGTGCTTTTCTGGTTCGCCCAGGTCGCCCCACCATCCGGTTACACCTTCGTCGGTCAGTTGCTTGTATCGGTTGCTGAGCCACTGGCGCGTGGCAGGGTTGGAGACATCGAACATACCGCCCTGTCCCACCCATATTACTACGGTCTGAGTGGTGTCGGTGCCGTCGGTCTTGCAGAACAGCCCCCGGTTGTCGAGGAGACGGTAGTTGTCGATTGCGCGGCCGTTAGTGAGCACGTAAGGTTGGGAAATGGTGACAACGTTGACCCCTCGGCGCTTGAAGTCGGCCAGCATCTGGCGGTGGTCGGGCCACTGCTCGTTATCCCATTCCAGACGCCCCATATCCTCTTCTTTGCCGTACCAGTAGAGGTCGAACACGATGCCGTCGAGAGGGTAACCTTCTCGCTTAAGCGTGTCGATGGTGCCTTCACTTTCGCGCCTGTCGCGGTAGCCGTACTTGCTGGTGATGTAGCCGAGAGTCCAGATGGGCGGCAACTCCTGCCGTCCGACGAGCCAAGTGAAGTTGCTGACGACATCGGCAACCTTGCCGTGGCCGTTGATGACGTAGTAGGAGACCGGCTCGGGGCGAGATGTGCTGTATTCCAGCCCTTCTTCCCCGACGCGGAGCGATGAGCGGCAAAAGTCCTCGAAGAATATGCCGTATCCCCTGGATGAGATAAGCAATGGCATGGTGATGCCCATCTGGTTGGTGCGCTTCTCTCCGCCCTGATATCCGTAGTTCTGGGCGTTGTAGTTGACCAGAGTGTCGCCGACGAGATTAAATGAATATCCACGTTCACCTGCGCCGTAGAACGACTCGTCGCCGTGGTGCAGAAGCCGCACTGTGCTTTTAGAGCGGTCGGCGAGGTCGGTGACGCAGAGCGTGCTGCCGCAAGAGATGGTGACAGCAGCGAGCGAAGCGTCGGCCACGGCACGCATTCCCGTGGAAGTGCTGAGCGTCTGCATATCGGTTCCGGCGTGCGAAATGATTACTGCCGGAGCGGTGGCCTGGAGAGCGTCTTTGCTCAGCAACGATGGCAACCGGCTGGGCGATTGTCCAATGGGGACTACGTCCACGCGCAAGATGTCGGGGGTGAGGGCGGTGACGCTGATAGTCTGATTACGTGCGGCATCGTTGATGGAGATGCTTGCCTGCTGTGCGCTCGCAACGGAAACGAGCAGCAATAGGCCGGTGACGGCGATAAAAAGTTTGCGAATCATATTATTTAGTTGTTTGTTACTCGGTTTATTAGTAGGAGGGTTCTATAAAACAGATAGCCCACCTACAAAGTTACCGATTATAAATGAAAATAGAGGCGTAGTGCGACAAAAAAATTTTCAAAGGCCAAGTACTTCCGAAAAAGAGCCCAAAATAGTTGTGATATATTCAGGGCAAGTGTAACTTTGCATAGACATTGAAGATTTTGCTAGTCATAAAGCGCATGAAGCAAACAGTAAAATATGTGGTGAGCCAGTTTGTGGGTTGGCTACTTTTCTTTATAGTGGTTCAAAAGCCATTGTTTGTGGTTTATAACCTGCACTTCGGTAAACAAATGAGTATTGCCGAGATGTGGCGCATCTATGTCAACGGATTTCCCGTGGATGTGACAGCCGCTGGCTACCTGATGATAGTCCCACTGCTGATGTGCTGGTTGGCGCTACTCTTGCGTGCCAACCCCACACGGTGGTTGCGGGTGTACAATATAGTCATCACCGTGATGATGGCCCTGATTACGGTGGCCGACGCATGCCTCTATGAATTCTGGGAATATAAACTGGACAATACAGTGCTGTACTACATTGATGACCCCAAAAACGCCTTTGCCAGCGTGAGTGCCGGCTACATTGCCACGCGGCTGGTGATGCTCGTGGCGGTGGGCGGGGTGATTCACGTGATGCTCTCGTGGCCGCTGAAACTGCTGCGAGGCCTCCCGAGCGGTGAGTCGGCAGCCTGGTGGAAGATCTGTCTGGCGATGCTGGTGCTGAGTGTGCTGAATTTGGTGGCCATCAGGGGGCTGGGTATTTACCCGAACATGCCATACCGAGTTTACTATAGCGATGTACAGTTCTATAACCACTCGGCGGTAAATCCACTGGCCAATGTGGTTTATTCACTGGCGACCGCCAACGATTTTGACCGAGAGTTTCAATGCTATGACGACGCCGAAGTGGAACGCGCCATGGCACGGCTATTTCCCACCGAGAGCGACAGCACCGAGGTGATTCTCAGCAACCGCCGCCCCGACATTGTGGTAGTTATGGTGGAGAGTTTCGGCTCAGGGTTTATCAAGAGTCTGGGAGGCATGGACAACGTGGCTCCCCGCATGAGCGCACTGTGTGACAGCAGCGTGTGCTTTACGCGGTGCTACGGCGCAAGTTTTCGCACCGAGCGAGGCCTCGCCGGCGCAATAAGCGGCTATTTGGCTCAACCCACGACCAACATCATGCGTTACACCCACAAGGTGCACAACCTGCCCGGTCTGCCCAAGTCGCTCAAGGCGGCAGGCTACCGCACCCAATTCATCTATGGCGGCGACGCGTCGTTTTTCAACATGAACGACTGGATGGCAGCCTCGGGGCATGACAAAATAGTGACCGAGAACGACTTTGATGCGAGCGAGCGCACGCAGGAATGGGGCGTGCCCGACCATGTGCCCCTCGACTACCTGCTGAAAGACTTGACGGCCGGCACATACGATAAGTCAAAGCCGCGCTACACCACACTGCTTACGCTCAGTTCCCACATGCCATTCGATGTGCCATATCACCGATTAGACGATAAGAAACTCAACGCCTTTGCATACACCGACAGTTGTCTGGGCAACTTTGTTGACCGCCTGAAGGTTTCCCCAGCCTGGGACAACCTTCTGCTCATCATACTTGCCGACCACAACTTCAACAACCACCGTATGGACGAAGAGGATTTCCCGTTTATTCCACTGTTGCTTACCGGCGGAGCAGTGAAAGTGGCGCCCCGGCGGATAGATGTGCTTATGAGCCAGACAGACTTGCCGGCGATTGTGCTGGGCCAGTTAGGGCTCAACCACGATGAATTCATCTTCAGCCGCGATGTGCTGGCCCGAAATTACGTCTATCCATTCGCGTTCAATGCGTTTAACAACGGATTCAACCTGCGCGACAGCACCGGATGCACGGTATGGGACACAGCGGCCGACCGCGCCATCCACGGTGATGACAGCCGTCGCTCACGCACAGGGAAAATCATCTTGCAATCTCTATATAAAGACATGGGGCGCCGATAATCACAACTCACTCCAAATGAGGAAGGCACTCCGCTTCGCTATTACTCAGCCGTGGAAGTACGGCGGGAAGGAGCTTGACCGCGAGCATGGGATTTTAGGTTAGTGGGAAGTTGAACGATATAAATGATGCATGGAAGGGCAAATTAGGAGGTGAATTGATGCGGAACCGAAAAAAATGAGTAAATTTGCAGAAAAATTTTAGAACGAAAAAAGAGAGATTGCGATATGCCGAGAAATGAGAAAGAATTGGCGGGATTGACCCTGCTGGGCAACAAGGGTGTGGACTATGAGTTCAGTTACTCGCCGACGTTGCTTGAGGCTTTTGAGAACCTTCATCAGGAGAATGAGTATATAGTGACGCTGGACTGCCTGGAGTTCACCTCGCTGTGTCCCAAGACCGGTCAGCCCGACTACGGAAAGATAGTGATTAACTACATTCCTCGCGCGAAAATGGTGGAGAGCAAGAGTCTGAAACTGTATCTGTTCAGTTTCCGCAACCGAGGCGACTTCCACGAGGATTGCGTGAACATCATCATGAAGGACCTGATAAAGTTGCTGGACCCGAAGTACATAGAGGTTGTGGGCGACTTTAACCCGCGCGGGGGCATCTCGATATATCCGTATGTGAACTATGGTGACGAGGAGCATCAGTGGCTGGTTAGCGAGCGGATGAAGGCGGTGATGGCAAAACGGATATAGAAATCACTAATAAATAAACAGAGGAGGCAAACGCGATGAAAGATGCTGTGATAGTGGTGAGCGGTGGCATGGACTCGGTGACGATGCTGCATGAGTACCGTGACGAGATAGGGCTGGCGATAACGTTTGACTACGGTTCGACGCAGAATGCCCGAGAGCGCGAGTATGCAGTTCTGCACTGCAAGCGGCTTGGTATCCGTCACTTAGTGATACCGCTGGAGTTTATGCACAAGTATTTCAAGAGTTCTCTGCTGGGGAGCGCAGAGGACATACCTGAGGGCGACTATGACGACGCTAACATGAAGAGCACGGTGGTTCCGTTCAGGAACGGCATAATGCTGGCGATAGCGTGCGGTATAGCGGAGAGCAACGGTCTGAAGCGCGTGATGATAGCCAACCACGGAGGGGACCATGCCATATATCCCGACTGCAGGCCTGAGTTCGTGGAGGCGATGTCGGCAGCGATGCAAAACGGAACATACGAGCATGTGGAGGTTTACGCGCCATACACAAACCTGACGAAGGCCGAGATAGCGCGGCATGGCGCTGCGCTGGGGCTGGACTATAGCGAGACGTACTCGTGCTACAAAGGCGGTGAGAAGCATTGCGGCAAGTGCGGAACGTGCCGCGAAAGGCGTCAGGCACTGGCTGAGGCCGGAATAGCCGACCCGACAGAGTATGAGGCTACGATGCCGTAAAGAAACTGTGGAAGAGGTGTGAATGTCTGAGAGACAACAGGAGATTTGCTGTTATGAGAAGACCTATTTTGATATTGATATTCGCTCTTTTGGCCTCAGTCGTGGTTTACGGGGCTGAAAAGCGTGCAAATCTCCGCCTCGCAAACGGGAAGCAAGTCAGCGGTGAGGTGGTGGAGTATGCCGCAGGCGATTCTGTGGTGCTAAAGGGCGATAACGGTGTGCAAACAACTTATCTGTGGAATGACATACTTCAGGTGAAGCGACTTGACGGCTATCACGTTCCCGATAGCGTGCATCTTGGGAAGTATATGTCATCGCCACATTATTTCCTTGCTGAAGGTTCACTCCTTATCCATGGGGGAGACGTCAACTTTTTTCCGAGTCTCACATATTGTTATCGGTTGAAAAACTACCTGATGATTGGTGCAGGCGCAGGCACAGACATAAGCGTAAGCACCATTTATGGAGCAATTAGAGTGGGCGATTTTCGACTGCACGAAAGGTTTAAGGTTATGCCTGTTGCCGATATTAATGTGGGTTGCATGTTTAAGAAGGGGGCGCCACTATACTTGCGGGCTACCGCGGGAATACGTTTTGTTCCCGCCCGTAGGAAGTTCGCATTCAGCCTAAGAGGCGGCTACGTGTTGTTTAACGGGAGCAAGAGTAATAATGACTATAAAAGCGGCTTTGTGGCAACGATAGGATTCGATATTTAAGCAAAGTCGCGATGTTTGAGAGATTAGACAGAAAACTTTCCATAATAAAAGAACGGAGGACAGATGTATTACGTAGTAAAGACACTGGAGATATCGTCGAGCCACCAGTTATATCTGGATTATGAGAGCAAGTGCGAGAGCCTTCACGGGCATAACTGGATGATAAAAGTGTATTGCCGAGCGAAGGAACTGGACGGAAACGGCATGGTGTGCGACTTTACGGATATAAAGCGACTGATACACGGCCGGATAGACCACAAGAACCTGAACGAGGTGCTGGATTTCAACCCGACAGCCGAGAACATAGCACGCTGGGTGGTGGAGACGGTGCCACAGTGCTACCGCGCCGAGGTGTGGGAAAGCCGCGACAACATGGCGGCCTACGAGGAGGACTAATAAAAGGAGAGAAACGAGGCAGAGTGGGCAGTTATGTATGCGGTGAATGAGATATTCTACTCGTTGCAGGGCGAGGGGTTCAATACAGGAACGCCAGCAGTGTTTGTGCGGCTGAGCGGCTGCAACCTGCGCTGCCGATTCTGCGACACAGACCACAGCCACGGCGAGCAGATGTCGCTGCCGCAAATCATGGAAGAAGTGGCCAGTTACGGTGCGGTTGGGCTGGTGGTGCTGACCGGTGGCGAGCCTGCGCTGAGCGTGGATGACGCGCTTGTGGCCGGGCTTAAAAGCCTGGGCAAGCGAGTGGCGATAGAGACCAACGGGACGCGGCCGTTGCCGGAGGGGATAGACTGGGTGACGCTGTCGCCCAAAGAGGGTTTTGCTGGCGGAGACGCCGAGCCGTGTGTGCTGAGTGAGTGCGATGAACTGAAGGTGGTGTGGCAGGGTCAGAACTTGGCGCAATATGGGCACATAAAGGCCAAATACAGGTTTCTGCAGCCGTGTTACAGCGATGATGCGGCTGCGCGGGAGGCGAACTTACGGGAAACCGTGGAAACAGTGCTCAGGAATCCCGACTGGCGGCTGTCGCTGCAGACGCACCGACTGCTTGGAATACGGTGAGCGGGGCAATTTGTGTGGGGATAAAACGGCTTTTCGTGGCTAAAATGGGGGAGTATGGCGAAATAAATTTTGATAGAACGGCAAAAAACCGTATATTTGTAGATTAATTGCGAGTAAGAAACAAATTAATACACATAAAAGTCAATTAAAATTAAGAAAAAATGAAGAAATTATTTTTTGTGATTGCTCTTGTGCTGAGCGTGTGCGCCGCACAGGCTCAAGTGACAGTTCAGGGCAGTAAGTTTACCGACAACTGGTCGATTACACTGAAGGGTGGTATGGTTTCGCCGTATCAGCACTTTAAGTTCTTCCCCAGCGCCCGTGGCGTTATGGGTGTGGAACTGCGCAAGCAGATAACCACATTCTGGGGCCTTGGCGTGGAAGGCGAGTGGACCGTGAACACCTCGAGTTGGCAGCGCGCGGAGCCGTTTGAGCACCTGTGGACACAGAAGAGCGCTAACGTGTTTGACCACCAGCTGGTGGGTGCATTCACCACATTCAACCTGACCAACCTGCTACTGCGTTACAAGGGCGAACCACGCCTGTTTGACGTGGAGGCTCATCTGGGCGCAGGCTGGGCACACGCTTATTATCCCAAGAGTCAGCAGCAGGACCTGAACTCGTGGTACACGAAGGCCGGTCTGAACATTGGCGTGAACCTAGGCGAGAGCAAGGCTTGGACAATAGCGCTGAAGCCGGCAGTGGTATGGTATATGGGTAAGGGCTACAGCCGCGGAACTACGGCATTCAACGCCAACTACGCGATGGTGGAGCTTGAGGCCGGTCTGACCTATCACTTCAAGAACAGCAACGGCAAGCACTATATGACCCTGTGCCCCAAGAAGTACACACAGGCTGACATGGACGAGGTGAACGCAAAGGTGAATGCCCTGCGTAAGGACCTGGATGACTGCAACACCGCACTGACCGCAGCCGTGGCTCGCAACGCACAGTTGCAGTCGGACCTCGACGATTGCCTGAACAAGAAGCCTGAGGTGGTGGAAGTGGTTAAGACCGAGAAGGGCGGTGAGTCGCTGGTGAACAACGTTTACTTCAACCTGGGCAAGTCGGCCGTGAGCCGCGACCAGATGCCGAACGTGGAGCGCGTGGCAACGTACATGAAGAGTCACCCGAAGGCAACGGTTGACATCAAGGGTTACGCATCACCTGAAGGCAGCAAGGAAATCAACGAGCGCCTTGCCAATGAGCGTGCCAACGCCGTTAAGGATCTGCTGGTGAAGAAGTATAAGATAGCATCGTCGCGCATCACGGCAACCGGCCAGGGCGTGGGCGACTTCTTCAGCGAGCCCGACTGGAATCGCGTGTCGATTTGCACAATACTTGCGAAGTAATAGTCATTGTAGTAAAAATAGGAGAATCATCGCCTGCTCCGGTCAATGGGGTGGGCGATGATTGATATTTTTATGATAGTTTTGTATGGGTTGCCCCGGCCGTTGCGGGCAGTGAGGGTCAACGGACGCAGACCTCGTCGAACCGGTCGTGGAGCGGAGAGAGTCCGTTCCAGGGCAGTAGCAAATATTTCGCGTCAACGTCGGGCGGCTTTGGCAGCGACAACTCGTTTACGGGAGGGAGTTCTGAGATTTCGTTCTACGTGACAAACTGCGAGGAGTGAATATAGAGGTTACGATATATACCGACGGCACACGGAGCGTGGAAAAGCGGATTTACTAAGGTTAGCCTCCCTAAGAGAAAGGACGACAGGAGCCATCGACAGCAAAAAGTTGCCGGTGGCTTCTGCTGTTTTTGTAAGCATGGAAAAGGGTGGAACGTGCATGGATAGGGCGGTGTGGGTGAGTGTGAGGGCATGAGCCCATGGTGGGATTATGTGTGTGGATGCTGATGGGGAGCGGTATTGCTGCGAGTGCAGAAAACAGCATTGACAAGCGGCGGCTGATGTAGTAATTTTGCAGCGGAAAAAAGGACGGATACTTCGAGGCTAATGAATGGCGAAAGCCGGCCGGCAGATACGTTGGTGTAAAGATGGGATTCGTCCGCAAAAGACGGGTTTATGCTAAAAAACATAATTTTGCGGCAAGTTTTTTGTTAAAATTGTTGGAAAATAAGTTTAGAACACTTAATTTTGCGCAGTTTTTGATAAATAGTGATGATTTAATATTTTTTCGCGAGAAGGAGTTAGGGATTATAACTATTTGTGATAATAAACGGGAAAAAATAAAATATTAAAGGGTAAAAACATGAAAAGGACGTTTTTATTAGCCTTAGCAATCTTAGTGCTGATGATAGCACAGGCTGACACAAGTAAGATGTCGATAAGCACCCAGATATTTCTGGACCGAGTGAACGGTAAGATCGACGCAGAGAGTGAGAAGAGCTCACAGCGGGCACGGGCGAGAGCTGCGGGCTTGAAAGTGAGTGATGAAGTCACAAAGTATGACCAATTCGTGGCGAAGCCCGACACGATAGACGGTAAAGTGTATATGTCGGCGTTCGTGCGAGTTACTGATGCTTCGGCGGTGAGCCAGTTAGAATCGCTGGGAGTGGAAATCCAGTCGCGATTCAAGAACGGAACCCTGCTGACGGCGCTTATCCCGATAGAGAAGATAGAGGCGGTGAGCGAGATAGCGAGCGTTAACCGCGTGAATGCCGCAACTATGATGCGCCCGACGACGCATGTGGCACGCCAGTTGACAAACGTGGACGACGTGCTGACGCAGAGTGCCGATGCAATTTCGGCCGGCCTGCCGAGCGCATTTGACGGAAGCGGCGTGCTTCTGGGCGTGATAGACACCGGAATAGACTTCAACCACATAGCGTTTAAGGATGCGAGCGGAAGCAGCCGCATCAAGCAGGCATACGTGTATAATGGAAGCAGCGCTACGACGTACAGCGGTTCTCAGATTACGAGTACGCTGACCGATGACAAGACCGAAGACCACGGAACCCACACAAGTTCCACGGCCGGCGGTTCGAGCGTGAAGGTGAGCGGAACAACGGTGACGGTGACCGAAGATCATGCGAACGCCACGTATGGCGGAATGGCCCCCGGAGCCAACCTGTATCTTGCCGGAATCAACGGACTGAGCAATACCTACCTGACGAATGCGGTGAATAATATAGTGAATTACGCAGATGCCAATAATATGCCGGTGGTGGTGAGCAACAGTTGGGGTTCCCAGTTTGGTCCTCATGACGGAACCGGCGATGTGGCCGATGTGTATAACGACCTGTTCGGCGACGCACACCCCAACAGAGTGGCGCTGTTTGCTGCGAGTAACGATGGCGGAAAGGATTCGTCGGGGAACGGCGGTTATCACGTAACAGGCTCGACAAGCGCGTCGAATCCGCTTGGAGCGATACTGAGAAGCCACTATTACAGCAATACAGATGACGGTTATTATTATAGCGGCATTATACTGAATGCGTGGACCCGTAACGGCACAAGCAGTAACCTTCGCTGCAAGATACTGGTGATTAACAATAGCACCGGAGCCGTGCAGACGAGCGTGGAGGTTACGCCCACGACAAGCGGCGCGACGGTGTCGGGACTATCCCAATATTATAGCGGAACCCTCTATGCATACAAAGACTATATAGAGTCGGAGAACAAGACGCAGGTTATGCTCTACACAAGCGGCCTGACGACCAGAAGTCAGAGCAACTATGTGAGCAATTACACGCTGGCAGTTCAGGTGTATCCGTCGAGCGGTAGCGCAATAACCATTGATATGTGGGGCGGAAGCCGCTGCTACTTTACTAACACCCCATCGAGTAGCGGCTACACGTGGACGAACGGAACCGATGACGGATGCTACAGCGACGAGGCCACGATAGCCAACGCGATTTCGGTGGGAGCGTACGCCTCGCTGAACGGTGGCATGGACACAAGTTACACGATAGGCGACATTGCCGGGTTCTCGAGTTGGGGAACGGCGGCAAACAGTCCCACGGGATTATTCTATCCGTGGATTACAGCCCCCGGTGCCCGAGTGATAGCGGGAGTGAACCACAACCACACCTCATCGGTGGACAGTTACAGTTACTATGGCTCAACCTATAGCGGTGACCTGGTGGTGAACAACAGCAGCAACCCGTACGCATATATGGAAGGCACGTCGATGGCGACACCCGCGGCGGCCGGAATCGTGGCACTGTGGCTGCAGGCGGCCAACACCGAAGAAGGTAAGCAGAATTACCCTAACGGTCTGACCGTGAACGATGTGAAGGAAATCATGAAAGAGACAGCCATCCACGACGCATACACAGACGGAGGCGCAAACGCATCGCACTTCGGTAACGGAAAGATAGACGCGCTTGCAGGAATAGAGTACATCTTGCCGCAGAACCGACCCACCATCAAGGCAACTCCAAACAGCATAGACTTTGGCGAGATTACCGCCGGGACGAGCACGACGCAGACATTCACCGTGACCGGAACCAACCTGGAAGGCGACATCACGCTGGCAGTGGATAACAGCAGCAACTTCGCCATATCACAGGCGACGGTGAGCAAGTCGGCCGCAGAAGGCACTGGAGCGACAATCACGGTGACATTCATCGCGCCGGAGTATGAGAGTGCCACTTACAGCGGGACGATAACGCTGAGCAGCAGCAATGCTACGAGCGTGACAGTGTCGCTGAGCGGTTCGGGCAAGGCCCCGACAATCAGCGCAAGTCCAAGCCCGGTTACATTCAGCGGCGCGTACGTGACCCGCACGTACACCCAGGCTGTGATCGTGACAGGCTCGAACCTGACGGGTAACATCACAGCGGCGATAAGCGGAGCAAGCGTGTATAGCATAGACAGGACGTCGCTGACCCGCACCGGCGGAACAATCACAGTGACCTACGCGCCGACAGCAGTGGGGCAGACAAGCGCCACACTGACACTGAGCAGCGCAGGCGCACGCAGTGTGACAGTGGCCATCAACGGCACAGCCGCCGCCGCTACACCTGCGATAGAGGTGAACAAATCGAGCCTGAGTTACGATACCCAGGTGAACGAGGCTAGCAGCCAGAGCGTGACCGTGAGCGGCCGTTTCCTGAGCAAGGATATAACGGTGACGCTGGCAGATGAGAACAATGTGTTCAGCGTGGACAAGAGCAGCCTGGACTGTAGCGCGATAAACAGCGACGGAAGCGTGACGATGACCGTGACATTCAACTCGGCCAACGAAGGAGACTTCACAGGCACACTGACGCTGAGCAGCGATGAGTTGGAGAGCGTGACAGTGAACCTGAGCGGAACAGCGACCGATGGCGGTTCGGCGAGCGACGCTTACCTGAATATCGCAAGATATGCAACGATAGACGATGCCGGCTGGCGCACGGCGCTGGTTGACAACCTGTATAAGTACACCGAGTATGCTGATGATGAGTGCGCATGGCTGACACTGCCACTCTACGGTGCGTTTGTGGGCGCGAAATATCCGACGAACAGTAGCACCATCAGTACCGGTCCGCAGAAGTGGATTGAGTCGAATATCACCTCGACAACCAGCACCTACGCGGGAACGAAATGGACCTACACCGCGACATCGACCGACCCGTATAACGGAAGTGAAGCATATTTCACCAGCGCTACCGCGCGTGCGATAGGCACCAACAGTACTACCAGCAGAACAGACAAGACTGTGACATTCTATGTGACAAACACTACAGAGGTGAAACTTTACGGAAAGCAAGCACGTAGCTCCAGTACAAGCTATCCGACGTATCTGCGAGTGTATGAGTGCGCGAAGAATGCCGACGGCACGATAACGGCAGGCACAACAGCTGTTAAGAACCTTACTTACACAACGAGCAACGGCACTGCTAACCTGGATGCAACCGACCTGGACGAGACCAAGATATATAAGGTGGTGGCCGGTCAGGCACGTGGCTATCTGTACGAGATAGGTTTCAAGACCCCGCTCAAGAAGCCGACCCTGACAGTGGATCCGACGTATCTGGACTTTGTGGCCGACGAGGGCGAGACTGTGGTGAACACAATCACCGTTACGGGTAAGAACCTGAGCGATGACGTGAGCGTGGAACTGAACAACGACGGCGGCATCTTCAGCATAGACAAGCAGAGCATAAGCGTGACTGAGGCCGGCAATGGCGCGACTGTGACCTTTACGCTCCATGGTACAGACCAGATGGGTTCTTACCGTCCGACCATCACATTCACGAGCGGCGAGGCTACCGCAACAGTGAAGGTATATGCTGCGGTGGGCAATAAGGGAACGGCCTACAGCCGCTACCTGGATATAGCGAAATTCCCGTCGATAGGTTCACGCGAGTGGTACACC
Organism: uncultured Porphyromonadaceae bacterium; assembly: GCA_937892215.1. Lineage (GTDB taxonomy): Bacteria > Bacteroidota > Bacteroidia > Bacteroidales > Muribaculaceae > Sodaliphilus. The sequence continues at coordinate 1,766 of CALAVE010000065.1, read as the reverse complement.
GGAATATACGACAATGTGTATAAGTACACGGAGGATGAGAGCAACAACTGCGCATGGCTTACGGTACCCGCCTCGATAGCCTATATAGGATGGAACTATAACGACCAGAACTGGGCCGGAGTAACATCGGGCAGTGATATATGGAGCGGCCACACGTGGAGCGCAACGGATGAGTTCCAGGGTAACACATACTTCTACGGCGATAATAAGGCATATATGTTGGGAACTTCCGCTGAAGACGCGACAACAAATACGACCGTGTATTATGGCATCTATCACGTGACCAACTGTACGCAGGTGAAGGCACTGGGCTACAATAGCAGCGGCGCAGGAAGCTCTTACCCTGCAGTTCTTTTGGTGTATGAAATGACAGAAAATGCCGACGGTACGCTCACCCAGAGTGATACACGCACTGACCTGCAGACCAATACTACCGCATCATCGACATATACAATGACATCGGCCACGCTGGATGCCAGCAAGATATACTTAGTGGCAGTGGGCGGTTATAGAGACTTTGTGTATGAGGTGGCGTTCCAGACCCCGCTTGAGAGTGCCAAGACGCTTGCGGAGGTGGTGGACGACAATGAGAAAACGAAGTATTACCGCATCGTGTCGGATGACCTGCGTGCAGTGTATGTGAGCGATGACGGCAAGACCCTCTACTGCAAAGACGACAATGCGTATGCTAACCCGAGTGAGCCAACAGACGGCGAGATAGACTACGTTCTGGATATGACAGACCTGATGGGCAACAGTTATGACCAGAGTAACTGGGTGGCTCTGACGCTGCCTGAATCGTCGGAAGAGGAGTTCTCGTACACCCTTGTGGGTCAGAAGTTGAAGGGCGTTTGCGGTTCACTGATTGACACAGAAAACCCGACGATAGAAATTTCAGCGGCCGACATACCAACGGCCGACGGCGCAGATGAGAGCGACTACGCACACAATATGAACGTGTTTGTGACCTGCAACTTCATGAGCCAGTCGCAGATAGCGGAGAACGGGAAGGACTACTTCTTTGTGATGCCAAAGCCGATGGAAGTGGCACAGGTGACCTGGGCGATGTGGGATGCTGACAACAGCCGGTTTGTGGTGCCGACAAGCGTTGGCACGGCGAATGCCGACAACCTGGCTGGCGGATTCTACGTGGATATGAGCAAGTACGCCGGCAGTTACAATCTGGAGAGAGGCGGTATCTATGAGTTCACAGGTCTTGTGTGCCGTGAGAACGTGACGGCAAGCCGTATGGCAGCTCCGCGTCGCGCGAGCGCATCGAATACCTACACAGTGTATCCGCTGGAAGGTCTGAACAAGATAGGTAAGATAGACGGAGACGTGGTGACCGACATTACCGAGATTGCAGCCGACGGCGGCAAGGAGGTGAAGGAAATACACCGCTATGACCTGAGCGGCCGTGAAGTGCGTAGTGAAGCACGCGGTTTGGTGATAGAAGTGACTACCTACACCGATGGCACACGCAAGGCTGTGAAGAAGGTGAAGTAAGCAGCACGCTGTGATACGGCCATTAGGCCGACAAAAGGTTGTTTTTAGAAAGTCTATTTATGCCATAACAGTTTTCTTTCGGCATCTTGCTTCAGAGATTGTCTCGTCATAGCCCGCTATGCCTTGGGCAATCTCTTCGCAACCTTCTCGAAATAAAATCTGTTCTGTCATAAATCCTAATGACCGAATCGGGTTAAACCCGAATCGGCCATTAGGCCGACAAAAGGTTGTTTTTAGAAAGTCTATTTATGCCATAACAG
>CALAVE010000064.1 GCA_937892215.1 uncultured Porphyromonadaceae bacterium | reverse complement strand
TTAATTTGTATGAAGGTGCCATGCGGGTGCGGACGTGCCACCGGCCTGCGGCACGGTGCCGCGTCCCTCCAACAGGGGGGATACAGACCGGGGTGAGGTGGCCATATAGCAGGGGTGATTCGATAGGGCCTATAGGGCTGATAGGACCTATGGGGCTGTAGAGGTGGGTGGGGCCATGCGGGGAACGGGGAGTTTTAACCGCGAAAGAGCGCAAAGAGGCGCGAATTTATGGGTTCACCGCCGGGGACTTTTCAGTGGATTGTGTGCACCTCTCTTATATCTCTTCCATGCCAAGAGATTTAAAATAATTAAAAGTACCATCATAAAACTCCGGCAGACGTGTTGGATCTTCCGGGAACCCTTCTGGGGTTAGGTTATTATTACCACATGGTACACATATAACCATTCCTTGGCGTGCACGCGTTAGTAATACACGATATGCATTCAGCATATATTTTTGATTATCCTCATTGCGTTCAGGGCACCACTTGTTCTTTCCGTTGAACTTATAGAAATTCCATTTACGATTTTCGCAACGCATATCAGCATCCCATAATACACAAGCATAGTCCAATTCAAGCCCTTGAACTTGTATTTCTGTTGCCGCATCCTCGAGATAATTAGAAGAACGCACATCTGTCTTATCCTCCAGAAACCAGTGTACTGCATTTTCTTCATCCTGAGCAAGGACATGGACTGCCAATGGTCTGAATCGTGCAGATACCTTAGTGATGAGCACGCCTGTCTGTTGCGTTCCTCGCGCTTTTTTCCTTAGCCAAGACCGAGCCGAATCCATACTTCTCGTCAATAGTATGGGATAGTTTCTACCCAACACATCCCTCAATAAATCTGCAGCATCAGTTCTGAATGAAAGCATTGACTGTATAAAAGCTGAAAGGGTTTCAGCCCTAAAAGAACGAAGACTAACAGCAAGATGCAGACTCTCCGCAAAAGTTACTTTCTCATTATTTTTCAATAACTGATTAACATGCCCTTCAGCGTATTCCGCATCGGTTAATTTATCTGATATATAAACGTTCCAATGCTTAAACCTTGTATTCAAAGCCTTAATCCATTCAGAAATTCCTGCTTCTCCTGTATTGATTTCTTGTCCTCCACCAACAAGGCATACAATAACCGCCCAATCCTCACGTTGGTCCAGTGACCAGATCAAGAATTCCGCTTCAGACATTGGGAAATTAGGCACTTTAAGCTTATTACCATATGTTCCGCCTCTCTTTAAGTAATTAGCAATTCTCTTATGGGTCCAACTGCGCTGAGCCTCGTCAAAAATAGCGACATGCTCTACCTCACCATAGCCTGTATGCTCTAAATGAACAGCTTTTTCAGGATCAATTTCTACGACTCCATTTTCAATAGGATTCTTAATCTTAGCTAACATATTGTCGCGGTAACGATGAATTATCTGTATAAATTCTCTCACTTCCCGCCTTGATTCAGTAATATTCTTTTGTTCTCCCCGTTCTTGACATTTCTTTCGATTGTCTCGCGCAAGAGCCTCAGTAAGCACTGCCACCAACGGCCCATTACCCGATAGATATACCGCTCCATTTTCTTTATCCAGTCCTCCATTCTTGTAAGTCTGTTTAATAGCCACATCAAGCCCCACCAATGTTTTTCCTGCTCCGGGAACGCCTGTTACAAAACAGATACTTTTCTTTTTTTGAATCTTGCTTTGCTCAATAACGCTTAAAATATAATTTATTGTGCGGTCTGTTGAAACTTTATCAGCTTCGTGACGAGTAATATCCTCAACTGAATGATTCTCATACAATGCCCGGGCAGCCTCAATAATGGTTGGAGTCGGTGTGTATGGGCTTATAACCCAATTATCGATTGTGACAGAACTTGTAGCTTTTTCATTATCCAGAACACTTAAAATCAGACGTTGAAGATAATCTGGTCCAGATATAAGAGGATTGTATATTTGGTCGTCATATACAGAGGGGTGGAAAATCGTTGTTGAAGAAAGATGCTTCGTGGGAATCAAGATTGGTACAATTATCTTATCGTGACTAAAGCGATGGAAATTCTTAAGGTCCAAAGCGTAATCCATTACCTGCTCTACATCTGCCTGCAGCACAGCCTTTTGGCCAACTTTAAATTCAAGGCAGAAAATTATACCTCTCAACAGCAAAACCACATCAATACGCTTACCCAAACGAGGTATTTCGTATTCAAAGATTACATGAGCTGATTCATTTTTCCACGGGGTCAACACCTGTTGTAAAATATCTATTTCTCCAATCCAGGCCTCATCTGTGGTTGTGAGTGCATCTCCGTGATAGTTATTATGAAGTGCCCCAAGAATGGCAAGACGATTTTGGCTCAAAAAATCCTTTATGGTTGCAATATATAAGCATCTATTTGTCATAAAGTTTCTCTCCTTAATTAAAGCAGCATCTCAGTTAGATCCCAGAATTAATAATTAAGGTGTGTTCTATAAATTAATAAAAGTAACGATGTGTTCTTGGCTGATTTTGTTTTCTATCGGCATCTGCTAAGCTAAAGCCTTACATCGTAGCCCGCTACGCCGCTTCACCTTTAACTTAGTATCTGCTCGATATAAATTCAAAATCATCGCAAGTTAATTTATAGAACACACCTTAATATGCAAAGGTAAAAAATATTTAGCAAAATTTTTCGGTTGGTGCTTAAATTAATCGAATCTGAACTCGCGTGGCACTGGAAGGGAATTCAGAGGATATGGTGTATCAATTCGGGGGGGGGGGATGTGGAATTTCGATAATAATTTGTAACTTTGCATTCACGGACAGTATTAATTTTAGGCAAATCGCTCAGAATATGGATTTTATAACAAACGGACAATTCACGGGGCTGCTGATAGGTGCATGCACGTTTCTGATAATAGGCGCGTTTCACCCGCTAGTGATCAAGGCTGAGTACCACTTCGGGACCAAGTGCTGGTGGTGGTTTCTGGTGGCCGGTGTGGTGCTGATAGGAGCCTCGTTGCTGGCCGGCAACCTGTTCCTGTCGTGCCTGCTGGGCGTGACGGCATTCTCGTGCTTCTGGAGCATTCTGGAAGTGTTCCAGCAGCAGGAGCGAGTGCACAAGGGATGGTTTCCGCGCAATCCCAAGCGCACCTATCCCTGGGACTCGACAAATGATAAAGCAAACGACTGATAACCACTATAAACCAAAATTCAATGAAAAATCTGATTATAATCACGCTTGCGGCATTAGCGATATCGCTTACTCCGGCCGCCGCTCAGCAGAGCACCGACGTGCTCAGTTACTGGCGTACGCTCGATGGCATTGCCACTCAGAGCACTTACCGCCACATCCTGAACATTGCCAAGAAGGATTTTCACCATCGCGACTCAGTAATAGCCGGGCTCGGCACACGGGAACAGTGGGAGGCCTATATCTCTCAAAACCGCCGGAAACTGGCTCAGCTCGTGGGAACTTTCCCCGAGAAATGTCCGCTTAACGCCGAAACGGTAGGTATCGCCGAGCAAGACGGCATCGTGGCCGAGAAAGTGGTGTTTGAATCACTGCCCGGATATAAAGTTCCGGCTGTAGTGCTCCGTCCCAAGAAAACGTCGGGGCGGCTGCCTGCGGTGCTCTATTGTTGCGGCCACATCCCCAACGGATTCAGGTATGAAGCCTACCAGAAGTTGATGCTCAACCTTGTGAAAAAAGGCTTCATAGTGATGACGTTCGACCCGATTGGCCAGGGCGAGCGTCATATGACCAAGTTTGAGGCGGCGACGCATGAGCACTCCTACGCCGGAGCGCAGGCGTTCGCGCTGGGGTTCTCCCCTGCCCTTTACTTCATCAACGACGGCATACGCGCCATCGACTACCTGCAGAGTCGTCGCGACGTTGACCCGGCCAGGATAGGCGTCACCGGGCGTTCTGGCGGCGGCACTCAGGCAGCCTACATCGGAGCATGCGATGAGCGAGTGGCGGCCGTTGCCACGGAAAACTACATAACCGACCTGAACCACCTGCTTACGTCGAAAGGCGCACAGGATGCCGAGCAGAACTTTATCCACGCAATAGCCGAGGGGTTCGACAACTCCGACCTGCTCACCCTGCGTGCTCCGCGCCCCACGCTGATTGTGGCCACCTATAACGACATCTTCGCCATTCAAGGCACGGAAAACGCTTTCGGCGAAGCCAGCCGCGCCTTCAAGGCCCTGGAGAGCGAGGACAACCTGAGCATCACCTACGACTACGGAGGACACACATCCACCCCGAAGAACAACCAGGCCATCTACGCATTCTTCAGCAAGCACCTGAAGAATCCATGCAGCACAGAGGACGTGGCAGTGAAATATTTCAAAGAGCAAGAACTGACACTGTTCCCGGGCAAGAACTTCTTTGAAGCCATAGCCGGCAAAACCATGTTCCAGACAAACCGGGAACTGGGTGAGGCCGTGAAGGCGGAGCGCGCCGGCAGGCAGAGCGGAGACTACGCCGAGTACCTGACCAACTTACCCCAGACAGTGTGGCAAGTGACCGGCCTGAGCCGCCACCCGTGGCACAAGGTGAAGGCAACCTTCTCAGGCAAGCTCCATTGCCCCACATACGATGCAGAGCAATACCTCATTAACGGTTGCGGCAACTACAGCATCCCCGTGCTCAGACTCGTTCCGCACATCGGCGCTAACGGCCACACCATCCTCTATCTGGACGACCGCGGTAAGCACCACGCCGTGACCGAAGGCAATGCCGAGGCACTGGTGAACGCGGGAAACACCGTAGTCATTCCCGACCTGAGCGGAACAGGAGAAATGGGCACCGGATACATCACCGGCGGCGACGCTGAAATCAGTGGAGTCTCGCTCAACCTGTGGCACGCCTCAATCCTTGTGAATCATAGCCTGGCCGCAGTGAGAATACAGGAGATTGCAAACGTCAGCAAGTTTGCGCTTTCCAAGTCGGCCGGCGAGAGCAAGATTGCCGCCATCGCCACAGGCGCACACTGCGCCGACCTGCTTCAGACAGCCACAGTACGCAACCGGTATTCCACCCTTACGCTCGTGGACCCGCTCGGCAGTTGGCAAGAGATTGTGGGCAGTAGCGATTACGACGTGAAGCACCTGCCAGGCATTTCGGCCGGCGTGCTCCGCTACTACGACATCCCTGACCTGCTCAACTACATGGCGGCTCAGGGGGTAACAGTCAATGTGACTCACACCAAGTAACACATGGCCAGCCCGATGGTGACAGAGAGAAAAAGTAAAATATACTGAAAAAAGTTTAACATATATTAATCTACGGAAAAACAAGTGCAAATATTTTTTCGTATTGCAGGGTTTTGCTGTAACTTTGCCACGCAATTAGGGTAAAGGCAATAACGCTCGGCAAACAGGAATCCCCTCCGCGTTGAGCATCACCTGCCAAGCCCCCGACAAGAACACAAACTAATTAATTAAACATCAATACATTAATTTAAAATGTTAGACAAAACCAACGTACTATTCCGCCAAAGCATTGTAGTGCGTTTTTCCGGAGATTCCGGCGATGGAATGCAACTTGCCGGTACCATCTTTTCAAACGTATCGGCCGAAGTCGGTGACCAGATTTCCACATTCCCCGACTATCCGGCAGAAGTAAGAGCCCCGCAAGGCACGCTCAACGGCGTATCAGGTTTTCAGGTACACGTGGGTCACGGCGTTCACACGCCCGGTGACGAGTGCGACGTGCTGATTGCCATGAATCCGGCCGCTCTGAAGCAGAACGCCAAGTATCTTCAGCGTCGCGGCGTGGCTATAGTAGATATCGACTCATTCAAGAAATCAGATTTGGAAAAGGCACTATTCCAAACCGATGACCCATACACCGAGATAGGCCTCAAATCGCAGGTGGTGGAAGTGCCAATGACATCGCTCGTTAAGGCCGCGCTTGCCGACAGCGGACTGGACTTCAAGGCACAGATGAAGTGCAGGAACATGCTCGCAATAGGGCTGGTGTGCTGGCTGTTCAACCTGCCCAAAGCCAACGTCCTGAAGTATGTGGAGCACAAGTTCGCCGGAAAACCGGCCATCTACGAGGCTAACGCAAAGGTGATTCAAGCCGGCTACGACTACGGACACAACATACACGCCTCAGTATCGACCTACCGCATTGAGACCGAGAAATCCCGTCCGGGCACTTACACCGACGTGAACGGCAATAAGGCCACCGCATGGGGACTGATACTGGCCAGTGAAAAGAGCCACAGACCCCTGTATCTGGGTAGTTACCCCATCACTCCGGCCACCGACATCCTGCATGAACTCGCAAAACGTCGCGACCTGGGAGTGAAGGCATGCCAGATGGAAGACGAAATAGCCGGAATATGCTCTGCCATAGGCGCTTCCTTCGCCGGAAACCTGGCAGTAACCACAACATCCGGCCCCGGTCTTTCGCTCAAGAGCGAGGCTATGGGACTGGCTGTGATGGCCGAGTTGCCGCTGGTGATTATCGACGTACAGCGCGGCGGGCCGTCAACAGGACTGCCCACCAAGACCGAGCAGACCGACCTCATGCAGGCCCTTTACGGCCGCAGTGGCGAATCGCCACTGGTGGTAGTGGCAGCCCTCTCCCCCACCGACTGTTTCCACATGGCATTTGAAGCAGCACGCATAGCCATTGAGCACATGACACCGGTGATTCTGCTCACCGACGCGTTCATCGCCAACGGTTCATCGGCTTGGAGAATACCCGATGTAGGTGAATACCCTGAAATCAAGCCCAACTATGTGCCGGAGGACAAGAAAGCCACATGGCGCGCCTACGAGCGCGACGAGGAAATGGTGCGCTACTGGGCAATCCCCGGTCAGGAAGGACTGGGACACCGCGTGGGCGGACTGGAGAAAGACTATGAGACCGGCGCGCTGAGCAACAACCCAGAGAACCACGAGCGAATGGTACAGGCCCGCGCACAGAAAGTGGCTAACGTGGCCAACCATATACCCGAACTGGAGGTGAAGAGCGAGGGTGAGGCCGACACACTGCTGGTGGGCTGGGGAGGCACCTACGGGCATCTGTACACTGCCTACGAGCACCTGAACGCCGAAGGTAAGCGAATTGACTTCGCGCAGTTCCGGTACATCAACCCGCTGCCCCGAAACACCCAAGAAGTGCTTCGCCACTACAAGACAGTGATTGTGGCTGAACTCAACACCGGCCAATTCGCCGACTACCTGCAGAGCAAATTCCCTGGACTCAAAATTAAGCGAATTAACAAGACACAAGGCCAGCCGTTCCTGGTTCAGGAAATTATGGACGGAGTAAACAAAATTATGGAGGGCTAACGACTATGACTACGATTAACACTGACAATACAACTACAGGATTTCAGCCTAAAGATTACAAGAGCGATCAGGTGGTGCGCTGGTGCCCCGGCTGCGGCGACCACGCCATACTGAACGTGCTCCACAAGGCAATGGCCCAGCTTGGCATTCCACCGCATCAGACGGTGGTGGTGTCGGGCATAGGCTGCAGTTCACGTCTGCCCTACTACATGAACACTTACGGCTTCCACACCATTCACGGGCGCGGCGGCGCAGTGGCAACCGGCGTGAAAGTGGCTAACCCCGAACTCACCGTGTGGCAGGTGGCCGGCGACGGCGACGGACTTGCCATCGGAGGCAACCACTTCATCCATGAAGTGAGGCGCAACGTGGACCTTAACCTGCTGCTACTCAACAACAAGATATATGGTCTCACCAAGGGTCAGTACTCACCCACGAGCGACCGCGGATTCGTGTCCAAGTCATCGCCCTACGGCACCACAGAGGATCCGTTCATACCGGCCGAACTGGTGTTTGGCGCACGCGGCACCTTCTTCGCACGCGGAATAGACGTGGAACTCAAGATTTCGCAGGAGATAATGGTGGCGGCACAGAACCATCGCGGATGCTCGGTGGTGGAAATACTGCAGAACTGCATGATTTTCAACAACGGAATCCACAACTACATCACCGACCGAGCCACACGAGCCGACCGCACCATCCACCTTGTCCATGGCGAAAAAATGATTTTTGGCGCCAATAGGGACAAGGGTCTGGTACAGGACGGATTCGGGCTTAAAGCCGTGACAATAGGTCAGGACGGATACACCATCGATGATGTTCTCGTGCACGATGCTCACTGCCAGAGCAACTTCCTGCACCAGCAACTGGCCATGATGGACGGGCACGAACTGCCGCTGGCACTGGGTGTGATTCGCGACGTGGAAGCACTCACCTACAACGCCGAAGTGGAGCAGCAAATGGCCGATGTGAAAGCGAAGCACGGATTCACATGCCTGCGCGACATGATAGTGCAAGGCGACACCTGGGAAGTAAAGGAGTCCTGACAGGCCATAAATTCAACGAAGACAAGAGCCTGCCGACGGTAAGCAATCTCTGCCGGCAGGTTTTTTCATATCCAACGTTCAGATGAATACACCCTTTTCACTAATATCACACCCACTTCCCCCCACAGGCACATGGCATATCCCAAATTCATAGTCACATCGGGCGGATGTCTGCGCATGGGCATGGTGCAGATGCACAAAGAACTGCTGCAAATGGGCGAGCGATGCACCGGTGGCGGGTTCTATGCTTTCGATTACAGCGGACTGAGATTAGTACTATCGGGCGAATCGATGGACTACGGGAAACCACAGTGGCATCGCCTGAGCACACTCTACATTCCACGCGAGTACGAAGGATTCACTCCCGTTTACAAGACATATTCCGGCGAAGAAATAATTCTTGCCGAAATTCTCACTGTGAAATACGTTTAGTCCGAATCGGATTTAGGAATTGGCTATGACTCAGGCAATTTCTCCATTCGCACCATCTCGATGCGCGCAGCACTCTTTTTCAGGATTTTGAAACGGAAGCCATCAGCGTCGATCAGTTGTCCCTCGTTAGGAATTGCCTCAAACTTAGTCAACAGATACCCGGCTATAGTCTGGTAGTCATCACTTTCCGGAAGGTCGAGATGAAATTTATCGTTGATTTCCTCTATTTCAACGCGTCCCGAGAATTCATACACATTTTCGGCCACCATACGTGAAATCAGATTGTTACGGTCGTGCTCATCCTGAATCTCGCCGAAAATTTCCTCCACAAGGTCTTCGAGCGTTACCATTCCGCTGGTACCGCCAAACTCATCAATGACTATTGCCATGCTCTTCTTCTCACTGAGCAGACTCTGCATCATCTTCTTGGCCAGGAGCGTCTCCGGGGCGAAAATCACAGGTTTCACACGAGTTTTCCAGTTCACATCCGTATTGAACATCTCATCCACTCGGATAAATCCCAGCACGTTGTCGATGCTATCGTGGTAAACCACAATCTTAGAAAGGCCCGACGATGTGAAGAGCGCGCTCAGTTGCTCGCGAGAGGTCTCGTTGATGTCCACACCCACGATTTCGTTACGCGGAACCATGCAGTCGCGCAGACGAGTGTCGCTGAAATCAAGCGCGTTCTCAAATATTTTCACCTCACGGTCCACCTCCTTGTTCTCGTCCTCGCGACGGTCGATATTCTCTTGAAGGTATGCGTCCAGCTCGTCAACCGTGATAGCATTAATATGCTCATGCGACACCTTAAGCCCCATAATTTTCATCAGCAACGCCGAGAGCCCCTCTGTGAACTTGGAGATGGGCCACAGAATACAGTAACTGACAAAAAGCGGCATGGAGAAGATGCGCAGCGAGTAGTTGGGATTGATGCGGAATATGGTTTTGGGCAGAAACTCTCCGGTTATGAGCAGGACCACAGTGGCAATCACCGTTTGGCACAGCAGCACCAGGAACTCATTTTCTCCGCACACTTCAGAAAGCCATGGCTTAAGCAGCCCCGCGATAGCCATGTTATAGACCACGTTAACAATGTTGTTGCCTATCAGAAGCGATGATATGAAATTGTCCTTATTTGTAAAGAACACGTCGATGATTCGGTTAGTGAGACCGCCCTTGCTCACGTCGATACCCACGCGTACCTTGTTACTTGAGACAAAAGCGATTTCCATGCCGGAGAAAAACCCCGACAAGGCCATAGCCACTAATGTGATTATCAGTAATGTAATTAATTCTGGAGTCATCTTTCGTAATCAAAAAAAAACGTAACGGCCTCACACCTATTCTCCACGCGGGAACTTATTCTCGTCGATGGGGAAAATAGCCATCACTTTATTAATCTTGTAGGTAGTGAAATCCTCATTCGACTCATATCCGTAACCCTCAATAACTCTGGCTTCACGCTCAATGTGGATAAAGGAGTCGGAGTATAACTTGTGACGGTCCTGGTCCCAGAACATGTGGTTAGTGAGAATCACTTCGTTCTGCGCGTTGGTTATGCGCACGTTGCCATTGAGGCTCCACACCTTTGTGAGTTCATTATAGTAAGCCGAGTCGCAGCGAATGGTGGAGACAGGCTTGAATTTCTTGTCCACCTCTTCAGCCAGAACGCCTTTAGGGAATATCCAGTGAGGCGGTTCGGCATTCTCAAACATTTGCCAGAGCGGAGTGGTGATGCGGTAACGCACTTTTCCCGAGTCGCTAACAACCGTCTGCACATCGCGAGAAATCATTGTGGGGACCTTTTCCGGGTTCACATCGTGACTCACGACATTCTTCACTTCGTCCTTGCACCCCATTAGAAGCAGGCTTGCAAGGCTTATCGCTAATAATGTGCGAAGAAAGTTCATCCGCAAACAGATTTTATCGCCACGCCCTATAGCGCGCTACGCATTCTCCATAACTTAACGTATCTTGTTCTTCCAGAACCACAATTCGTTGAAGTTCACGCTCAGCGTTATATTGAAATAGTCTTCCTGAATGAGCATTACGGGCGTTGACATTCGGTGTTTCCACTCAAAACCGATGTTAATCATCGTCTTTGACGTCACCGATGATGTGGGAAGTCCCACACCGAACGAGACCCCGTAGTCACGCACATTGTTTGCCATGACGTTGATATAATCATGGTTGTAGTACGCACCTACGCGATACACCATTCGGGCGAGATAACTCGTCTGCTTCATGGGCGAATACTGCACACCTGCAGCGACTTTCCAGCGGTTAGAGAACTCCATGTCATCGTCCTCGAAGCCGCCCAGCGGCTCGTACTTGGCCTTAGACCAGTCCTGATAAGTGAAGTTCAGTTCAGCCGAGAGCTTGTTGTCGCGATTGTAGCTGATACCGGCACCAAAAGTGTTAGGTTGCTCAAATTTGCCCTTCAGTGACGTATATCCCACCGTATCGGCGGTGACGTCGAGGTCCACGTCATAGTATGCTCCCCAGCGCTGTCCGTGGAAAGATTTCTTAGGCGTATATGCCAGACCCAGAATCACCTTGTCGCGCGGAGTGAGGTCGATGCCGTACTGCATACCCAGATGAATATTCCAGTCGCGAATCTCAAAGACCCGCTCAAAGAGCGTGGTGGTACTACCCAGGATAAAAGTGTCGTTGGTGAGAGAGCCGAACATGTAGGAGACATTGGCACCCAGCGAGAAGTTCTTGAACGGTTCATATCCCATTCCAAAATACAACTCAGAGATGCCCCCCTCTCCCGTTCGGGACTCAATTCCGTTTTCAATCGCTGTACCGAAAGAGTAACCCACTGAGGAATAAGGCACGATACCGAACGAGCCACCCAGATGCGGATACATCCTGAACATGGCGTTAATGTAATCGAGTCCGCCCCCGAAGGCATGCGACCTTACACCATCCTCCTTCGACCACAAGTTGGTAAGGTCGATACCCACATCCCAGATGAACGTGAGAGAATCCACCTGCGAGTAAGAAGCCGGATTCATGGTGTTGATCTGACGACCGCTGCGCATGGCATATCCCACGCCACCCATCTGGCGTTGCGCTCCGGTAACGTTCTCGTTCAGCATACCGAATCCCATCTTGGAATACGGAGTCAAGACACTCTGCGCCTGCAAAGCGGAGCAGCAAGTCACTGCCACAAGGGCAAAAAGTAAGTTCCTAAATATCTTCATTGTACAATAATATTCGGTTCAGTCCTTTAACGAGTAAATTCTCGTCAACTGTAATATTTTCATTCACATAGCCCGACAGAAAGGAGGCATCTCCACCGGTCATCAGCGCCACAAGCCCGGGAAGCACTTCGCCGTAATGCTTCACAGCCGAACTTATCTCACCCGCGATACCGCGCACCACTCCGGCACGAATCGAGGACTTGGTGTCGTAGCCCTCCGTGGGCACATCGCCATAGGCGGTCACCATCGGTAGCCGGCCTGTGAACCGGTGCAAAGCGCGGAAACGCATGGTCATGCCCGGAGAGATGCGCCCACCCACAAACGCTCCATCCTCAGTCACGAGGTCGATTGTGAGCGCGCTACCGGCATCCACAACCAGCACATTTCTGCCCGGGAACGCATCGGCGGCGCCCACGGCTGCGGCGACACGGTCGCTACCCAGAGTCTCAGGCGACTTATAATCCACTCTAATGGGCAATGCTCTGACCTCCTTCACGTTAATAACGCGGGCCGCATTACCGGCTATGAGAGCGTAAGCCTCAGTGTCGTCGCCGGCCACCCCTGAGAAGATTGCCGCATCGGCGACACGTCCACCCAGAAGCGCGTTGAAATCCACCTGATTAAGAGCCGACGAACAAACAGTTTCCAGGAGTTCATCATCCCTGAAAAGCGACACTTTAGTCCTGGAATTACCTCGGTCTATGCAAAGATAGAATTTCATCAAACCGCAAAGTTACTAAATACTGGGAAAAATCACACCAATTTGCACATTTTTTAGCAGATTAAAGCGTACTGAAAGTGAAATTTAATCTTTTTTCTCATTTCTCAGAGCCTTGTCGAGCACTATAGAAACATAGATTTGCACCACAGCACCGGCGAGCAGAAACGCCAACCAATCCTGCGAAGTGCTCACCGGGAAGAAAATTAATCCGGCAGAGATGCAGAAAAGCACTGCGGCAATTTTATTGAGGGTGAACAAGAGGGTGTGTCATAATTCAGTTATGGCTCACCCTCTTTGCAAATCAACCGCCTGAGAATGGGATATTTTTCAGGCGGCTGTTTTTTCTTTGTTTTGTCTGTACACTCGATTCTCATGAGGTAAAGACCGAGCTGTGACAGCAAAATGGCAAAAATGGGGCGTATTTCCTCCGTTTCAGGCGGATTTTGCGATTTTTGCGGCCATTTTCTTGATGT
>CALAVE010000063.1 GCA_937892215.1 uncultured Porphyromonadaceae bacterium | reverse complement strand
CACGAAGCAAATCCGTAATCTCGGCTTTCTTTTCCGCTTCATTCCATCTGCGAATGAAGTCATCGAGATTGGCGTAAGTGTCGTTGATGTTCTTTCGTGTGTAGTCGGTTATGCTTTCCGTGCGGAGCAACTTGCCGTTGGCATCATATACAGACACTACTTTATTGATAACCTCAACCGTGCATCCATCCTTATCAACTATGGGTTTAGGCGGACGTTCCGGCTCGGGTTCGCTCACACCCATTGGCTCTTCCTCAATCTCTGGATAAGGCTTTGTTGCTCCCTTGACATAATTATCATTAACTTCAATCGGGCCATCCCAGTCTGGATCGGCAAACAAACGTGTCACATTACGAAAATCCATGATTGTGAAATGGGTCTTACCTTCTTTTTCACGGATTCTGGTTCCACGACCCACAATTTGCTTAAACTCTGTCATAGAACCTATGCGTTGGTCAAGTACAATGAGTTTAACCATTTTGCAATCTACTCCTGTAGAGAGCAACTTACTTGTAGTGGCGATGACGGGGTATTTTGAAGCAACGGAAATAAAGTAATCAAGCTTAGACTGCCCGTAAGGGTCGCTGCCAGTGATACGCACGACATAATCAGGATTTTTCTTGCACATGTCGGAATTTTCATTGACAAGTGCGGTGCGCATACGGTCGGCATGGTCTTCGTCGGCACAGAACACAATGGTCTTCGCCATCCTGTCTGTGCTCTTCAAATATTGGGTTATCTCATGTGCGACCTCCCTGATCCTATCTTCTATGATGATATTGTAATCATAGTCAGAGTTGTTATAGATGCGGTCTTCTATGAGGTTGCCGTTTATGTCTCTTTGTCCTTTAACAGGTCGCCATTCATCACCAATATTGGTTGTAATGTTTACAACCTTGAAAGGCGCAAGGAAACCATCTTCAATACCTTCCTTTAGGCTGTATGTATAAATAGGCTCTCCAAAATAGCTGATGCTGGACTGATATTTAGTTTCCTTTGGGGTTGCAGTCATACCCAGTTGGATTGCTCCATCAAAGTATTCCAGTATCTCTCGCCAGTTACTATCATCTTTGGCACTTCCACGATGGCACTCGTCCACGATGACCATATCAAAGAACTCTGGCTTAAACAGTTCTTTGTAGTTCTGTTTCCCTTCTTTCCCAATCAATTGTTGGTAAAGAGAAAAATACACTTCGTAAGCTAAGTGACCACCATGCGTTTCTATATCGCTCTGATAATCCACTTTATGGATTGTATTTGCCAGAGGCTTAAAGTCCTGTTGAATAGATTGGTCAACCAGAACATTTCGGTCTGCCAAATACAGGACTTTCTTCACCAATCCAGCTTTAAGCAAACGATAGACTATTTGGAATGCCGTATATGTCTTACCCGTTCCAGTCGCCATAACGAGCAGCAGACGATTTTTCCCTTGTGCTACTGCATTGACAGTGCGGTTAACTGCATTGCGTTGGTAGTATCGAGGAGGGAAAATGTCTTGTCCAGTACAGTAGGGCTGATTGATGATTTTCTTTTCTTCGTCAGAGAAGCCTTTACCGCCATTGCTCTCAGCGAGGAAGCGAGCATATAATTCTTCTTTCGTTGGAAAGGCATCCATTGAGAATGAGCGTTCCTTTCCTGTTAGGAAGTCATATTCTTGATAACCCTGACCGTTGGAGCTGAACGCAAAAGGAATATCCATCATTTGGGCATACTCCTTTGCCTGTTGCATTCCATACGCGACAGAATGGTTTGCATCTTTGGCTTCAACAATAGCTATTGGAGTTGACCTATTGAAATATAGAACATAGTCAGCATATTTAGGTCGCTCCCTTACAACGAAGTTACCCTTAAGATTAATCTTGCCGTCTGTAAGTTTGACCTTTGTTTCCATCGTAATATCATCAACCGACCAACCTTTTTGTATTATGGCTGGTGTAATATAACGAAGCTTTACGTCTTCTTCCGTAAGTAAATGGAGTGCGATGTTCGGCATAATATGTATTATGAGAAGTTCGTGAGTCTAAAAAAATGGAGCGAAAAGCTCCTTGAATTCTGCAAAGTTACAAAAACTTTTGTAACATAGTTACAAATAACCGATAAAGTTTTCCCACAATAGGAGAAATTTTCAAAACCAAAAAAATCACTTGATTACTAACAACTTATGTTGCTACGAAGCACGACAGCCGGACAACTATCCTCCGCAATGTTGTTTCCTGGTTGTTCTGGTTGTCGTTAATTTCAATTGATGGTCACCGGTTACAGCAGCTGGCGGTAGAGGTCCCACAGGAGGATCGCGGCACTGTTGGCCACGTTCAGCGAGTGCTTGGTGCCGGACTGCGGTATCTCTATGCACAAGTTGCTGTGGTCCACCACTTCCTGACTCACGCCCTTCACCTCATGGCCGAAAACGAGCGCGTATTTCTCACCGGGCTTCACCCTAAAGCGGTCCAGGCTCACGCTGCCGTGAACCTGCTCCACGGCGCACACCACGTAGCCGGCCTGCCGCAGCGCATCCACGGCATCCACGCCACTGGCGTAATGCTCCCACGCCACACTGTTCTCGGCTCCGAGCGCCGTCTTGTGCATCTCGGCCGACGATGGCACGGCCGTGATTCCGCACAGACAGATTTTCTCCACAAGAAACGCGTCGGCGGTGCGGAATATGCTGCCCACGTTCATCTCGCTGCGCACATTGTCCAGCACCACTACCACCGGTATTTTCTCCGTCTCATGAAACTGCTCCACGCTGATGCGGTTCAGTTCGGTCATCGTCTTTTTCTTCATTGCGCTCTCTCCTGAATCTTTGCCCATTTTCCGTAATTTGCGCAGAAAGTTGCCCTCTGTCGCATTTATTCTGCCACAAATTTAATACTTTTGCATCAATTTTGAACATTAAATCAATCTTTATGACAACCGACAAGACTTCCGGAACTCGCCTCGTAGCTCGTGAATACATCATCCCGTTCATCCTCATCACGTCTCTGTTCTTCCTCTGGGGTGGCGCAAGGGCCATTCTGGATGTGCTCAATAAGCACTACCAACTCACCATGGGGGTGTCGAAAACGCAGTCGTCCTACATCCAGGTGGTGGTCTATCTGGCCTACTTCCTGGGAGCCATCCCTGCCGGAATGCTCATCAAGCGGCTTGGAACACGCATTGGCGTCATCACGGGCCTGTGTCTCTTTGCCGTGGGGTCGTTCCTATTCCTGCCCGCCACCTCGTTCGGTGTGTTTGAATACATCCTGTGCCCGCTGTTTGTGCTGGGATGCGGCTTGGTAATACTGGAAACCGCCGCCAACCCCTACGTCACCCTGCTCGGCCACCCGCGCACCGCGGCTGGACGCCTCAACATTGCCCAGTCGTTCAATGGCCTGGGGTGCGTGTTCAGTGCCCTGCTCAGCGGCCTGTTCTTCTTTGGCGGCTCGGGAGAATCGGCCTCCAGAAGCAGCATTGCCGTGCCTTACCTCATCATTGCCGGCATAATGCTGGCCGTAGCGGTGTGTTTTATGTTTCTGAAACTCCCCGAGGTGATTCTGTCGCAACCTGAGCACGAAAGCGGTTCGGGCACCGGCAAAAAGGCTTTCGGCGCGATGTTCATCTTCGGGTTCATCGCCCTGATTTCCTACGAAATATCGGAAATCTCCATCAACACGTTTTTCATCAATTTCATGACCGACGACGGCTTCCTCTCTCCGGCTCAGGCCACCGTGGCCCTTTCGATGGGTGGGCTGCTGCTCTTCATGGCCGGGCGCGTGATAGGCGGACTGCTCATGAGCCGTATCGCCACCGAGAAAATCTTCTGCATCTGCGCCATCGGAGCCGTAGTGATGGTTTCTCTGGCCATGAGCGGGCTGGGAGTAGTCTCCAAAGTCGCTCTAATCGTGTGCTACGTGTTCGAGAGTATCATGTTCCCCACCATTTTCGCCCTCGCCATCCGCGGTCTGGGCAGTCGCACCGAGACGGCCTCGTCCATACTGATGATGTGCGTGGTGGGTGGAGCCATTGGCCCTCTGGCCATGGGCTGGATGGGCGACCACTTCTCCATGTCGGTTGCTCTGGCAGTTCCTCTCACCACATTCCTCGTGGTGCTGGCCTACTCCATCTTCGCCCTGCGCCGCAGTGCCGCGAAATAAGGTAATCAGATTCTTACAGTTTCAGTCTGCGCCACACGCACCGTGGCACACGCCTCCATGCGGCCGTGAGTACGCGCCACCGCCAGTCTATCACCGCCACGTGCCGCTTGCGACGAATTGCCCTCACTATCTCCCGCGCCACTTTCTCAGGCCTGAGTAGCATCGGATAAGGGTCGCCGGCCAGTAGCGCTGTGTCAACGAATCCAGGACGGATGTCGGTGAAACTGATGTTCAGCCCGCGCGAGTGCGCCTGCTGCTCAAGCGCCTGGATGTAGCAGTTCTGCAACGCCTTTGTGGCCGAATACGCCGGCGCGGGTCCCAGCCCTTTCGTACCTGCGATTGACGAAATCACCGCAATGTGGCCTCCCCCGTTTTCCGCCATATACCGGTAAGCCGCTCCCACCATGCGCGTGAAGCCCACAGCGTTGGTCTCCACCGTGGCCAGCTCCTTGTCGGCCGTGAGACTGCGGTTCTGCCAACCTATTCCCGCCGCGTGGAAGTACAGGTCCATACCGCCCAGTTCTTCCACCAGCCGCAGCAACGCTCCCTCGGCATCTTCGGCGGTCACATCTATCGACGCTATCTCCACCTGCCCGGGCCACTCCGCCTGCAGTTCGGCCAATTTTTCCTGCCTGCGCGCCGCCACTCCGCAGTGCCACCCGTCGGCCAGCAGCAGCCGGGCCACCTCACGCCCTATACCGCTCGAAGCACCCACTATCACAGCCCGTTTCACGTTTTCTCTCATAATACTCCAGTGTTTTCTTTTCCGCAAAGTTACCACATTCCTCTCTTCATTCCAAACCGATACCTCGAAATCACCCATTCCTCCACGAATGCACCACCGCTTAATTTTTTTTAACACCGATTTTTAATCTTTTCACTACTTAGGGTATCTTTTTCGGTGATTCGGGTATTCCATTATTTATCTCCATTTTATAATTTTGCATCACTTAACCGAAATCATAAACTTAGTTCAATATGAAAATAAAATCTTTTACAATCATTGCAGTGGCAGCCATGCTGCTTTTGGGACTCAGCGCCTGCTCTCAGAGCAAAGGCAATTCCAATGGTAAAAAAGTGAAAACTCTCGTCGCTTACTTCTCCGCGACCGGAACCACCGAGAAAGTAGCGAAGCAGATTGCCGACCTGGCCGGCGCCGACCTCTACCAAATCACCCCCGTCCAGCCCTACACCGAAGCCGACCTCGACTGGCACGTGGAAACTTCGCGCAGTTCGCTGGAGATGAAGGACAAATCATCTCGCCCCGAAATCAAGAAAGACCTCAAATCGGTTGCGGAATACGACATTATCTACGTGGGGTTCCCAATCTGGTGGTACACCGCTCCCACCATCATTAACACCTTCATGGAAAGCATGGATTTCAACGGCAAAACTGTTATTCCGTTCGCCACTTCGGGCGAAAGCACCATCGACAAGGCCGCAGGCGACCTGCAGGAAGCCTATCCCAAGGTTAACTGGAAAGAAGGACGACTGCTCAACCTCACTCCCGAAGAGGATATCAAAGCCTGGATTGAAAGCAACATCAAGTGAAAAATGAAAACTAAAACTTTTTTCTTAGTTCTTGCGCTCCAACTGATACTTGGAGCACAAATGATTAATGCTCAAGCCAATAACACTATGAATATCTCAGATAAAAACGCGGCTCTTGCCACAATCGCCGCTCTTGAGGCCAAAGGCGACATCAGCAGCCTCGGTCAGGCTATCAACGTAGGCTTCGATAGCGGACTCACTGTCAGCGAAATAAAGGAAGCTCTGTCACAACTCTATGCCTACACCGGCTTTCCACGCTCGCTCAATGCGCTGGGCACTCTCCAGCAGGTCATTAACAACCGTCAGGCGGCCGGACTCCCCACCGAGCAGGGAACTGAGGCCGACCCGCTGCCGGCCGACTACAACGCCCTGAAACAGGGCACCGACGTGCAGACACGCCTCTCCGGCAAGCCGTTCAACTATGAATTTGCGCCACAGACCGACTACTATCTGAAGGCCCACCTCTTCGGCGACATCTTCGCGCGTAACAACCTCCCGTTCGCCACGCGCGAAATAGTCACTGTCAGCGCAATCTCGGCCCTGAAAGGCTGCGAGCCGCAACTCCGCGCCCATGTGGCCGGCGCACGCAACATGGGTGTCAGCGACGACGAAATCCGCGCCCTGCCGGCCGTTCTGGAGAAAAACGTAGGTGCCGAAGAAGCATTCAGGCTGCGCAAGGCCATCGCCACCGTCTTTAACGAACCGTTCACCGAAGGTGATCCGGTCGAAAACCAGGTGTTCCCCACGGGTGAACCTAACACCGCCTATGCCAAGTATTTCATCGGCAATAGCTACCTCGCGCCGCTTGCAAGCGGTGAGGGCAAACTGGGCGTAGCCAATGTCACGTTTGAGCCGCGCTGCCGCAACAACTGGCACATCCACCACCGCGGCGGCCAAATTCTAATCTGCGTAGGCGGGCGCGGCTGGTATCAGGAGTGGGGCAAACCCGCTCGCGAACTCCATCCCGGCGACGTGGTGGATATCCCCGCCGAGGCCAAGCACTGGCACGGTGCCGCGCGCGACTCATGGTTCCAGCACATCGCCATAGGTGTTCCCGCCGAGGGTGCCACCACCACGTGGCTGGAGCCGGTCATCGACGAAGAATACGACAAACTCCCATAACGTGGAGCCTATAGCGCGAGTTCTATACGGTGGGTTCTATAAATATCTAACCTCCAATTAATTTCCCTCACCGATATCCCTACCGGTATCACACATCAATCCATCCGCTTGCAGGCCTCGCCCGCAGCGGATGGATTTTTTCACCCAAAATTATAGCACTATAATTTGCAAAATAACAACACTTTTTCATAAATTTGCACTTGTAGATTGCAATGAGCGGCTATCGTTCATGTGGTCCACAAACGTTCCCACGTCGAAGTGCTGCAGCCATTCGTACAGTTTGCAGAGGCTGAGGTTGGGAAAGACATATAAGAATAGGCGTTTTCTGAACGCTTTGGTTTTGACCGTATAAGAATCTCGCAAATTCTTTTATAGTGAAAGTCAAAAACAAAGCAACGGGAACGCCCCTTTGGGATGATAAATTTATTTCTCAATTATGGCTGTTGCCATGTGTTGAATTATATATCATCTACGTGGGGCTTTCAGCGTTGCTCGTTCCGACTTTCCGGGCAATGCGAGAGCCTTTATACGGTGGAACCGAGCAACAGACTTGGCTCCACGTTCTGTTTCTATATGCCTCCGATTAATTATTTAACATAAACCATTCTCTGAGGAGCCAGAGGGCAACAAAACAAAAAGATTATGAAAATCTGTACTTTACTGTTAATGCTATCAATATCGTTGGCAACTTTTGCTCAGCAAGTGGAATATCAGGCATTTATTTATACAAGTGATGACCTGGCCAATGATATCTCGGCTTATTCCTCTGAGCATACCGACCGCAGTATTTTCTCTGACATGCTCGGCGCAGGTCTTGATGCCACTAAAGGCATCACATCGGGTTATGTTACTTCTTTTCTTGATATGGGAATAAATGCGATTGCAAATCTTATTACGAGGAATAAACGCAATAAGGCTGAGTGGGAGAAGGTTGTTGCCGCGGAGAATATATGCGAGACGCATATCCAAACTGTGTCGGAAATCAACGACTTCTATTCTAATTCGTCATTCGATGGTGCGATGGATCCTAAAGGAATGAGATTTGATGGAATAGGCTGTTTGCGCAAGGAGGGACAGGACACTGCTTTCTATATCTCGTGTCATATCGACCGTGATAAGATATATCGGATTATCAATCATTCCAAATTTGAATTGGTTCTTGACACATTGATTATCAGCCCCATGCATTCCGGATTACCTAATTCTTTCCCGAAACATGACTTTACCTACGCTGAGCGTAAGGATTATGCTCTGGAAATGGATGTTAAACTCAAGTCTTCGTGGATGAACGAGATAGTGCAGCTACAGAAAGATCAGGAGCTCGGCTCTTTTTCTATTAGTATTCCTGTGACCCAAGAGATGCTTACCGATAATGGTTTCTTCCGATATGTGCGCAACGATAACGAGCAGCCACGATTTAATATAGTGGGTGAGAGTTTTATCGTACCTCGCTCTTATATGGGTTATCGTGATGAAAATGATGTATTCAAGAATAGTTGGGGCACCGGTGAGTTTAAGATGGAAATCACCATTAAGGAGACTTGTGACATCACCGATGAGTTTCGAGATAATTGGAAAGCCGATTTCAACCTACGTAAGAAATTGCAAAAGAAGGGCAACTTATTGCAAACGGCTTGGCAAACATTGTCGCATCAGAAGTGGGATGAAATCTCCAAATCGTGGGTAATCACTATTCTTAAGGCACCGGCAAGCGTTGTCGCTAAAGAAGTTTCAGGAGCAATGGGACTTAAGTCGCAGACGCAAACTGCGAGTATGGCCGGCCAAGCAGTGCCGTCCCAAGTGCCTGCTAAGTGAGCTTATAGGCCGCGAGATTAACAACTTGGCGAGGCATTATTGCTGTCGGAATTAAGGACTTAAATAATTGAGTTCAATATGAATCGGTATTATTTTCGCTCGATATTCAGTATCGTTGCGGTGATTGCAATTTGCTTTTGGGGCAAAGCGCAGTCGGCAAAGTCGGACTCCTTGTTCGCAAAGGGCGTAGAATTGCATCAGATGGGCAAATACAAAGATGCGATACCTCTGTTTGCTGAAAGCAATCGCTTGGATAAGGCGGAGTTGGACTCCGCAAGCAACCGAAGGGACTATGCAGCTATGTGGCTCGCTAATTGCTATTATCTGCTGGGCGATACAGCAAGAGCAAAAGAAGAATACGAATTTTACAGACTGCCTCCAGTAGATAGACGATTGACGGAGATTTCCGATTCACTGGAGGCTGTCGGGGTTAAGTTATATCAAGACGGGAATTTGGATGAGGCGCGGAAATATATCCAGCAATGCGCCGATATCGAAAAGAAACAGTTGGGCGAAAACAGTTTTTTTTATGGCAATTCACTACGAAATTATGCGAGGATATGTTTTGCCTTGAATGATTCTACATCAGCGATAGAATATTTGCTGAAATCCGAACCTGTTTTAGCAGTGTACTTCGGTGCGGATTCTATGAAATATGCCCTCTTGTTGTCGGAAATAGGATGGACTTACCAGAGATTCCAATTTGAGGATAACAGACTTAAAGCCTGCCGATATTTGCTTAAGGCGGATAGCATTGCTGTAAAGTTAGATAACTACGATGCCACCGAAATTGAAACATCAATTTCTAACCTATCGTTCGGCATAGGATATGACCTCGTGGGTGCCGGGCAATATGACGGGGCTATATTATATTTAGAACAGGCTTACAAGTACGCACTTAAGGTTCAAGATAAGTATGGCGCTGAATTCCCTGTAGGTATCTTGGATTTATTGGGTTTCTCCTATTCAAGTATGGGGAACTATAAGGAAGCTGTACGAATCGCAATAGATGCTTTGCAAATTCGGGAGCGGGTCCTTGGCAAGGAGCATCCCGACTATGCCAGCTCGCTGAACAATTTGGCAAGCTACAACTCCTACCTCGGCAACTATGGGGAAGCCGTGAGGCTTGGGACTGAGGCTTTGCAAATCCGGGAGCGGGTCCTTGGCAAGGAGCACCCTTACTATGCAACATCGTTGAACAATTTGGCAAGCTACAACTCCTACCTCGGCAACTATGGGGAAGCCGTGAG
>CALAVE010000062.1 GCA_937892215.1 uncultured Porphyromonadaceae bacterium | reverse complement strand
AGACGGTTGATTTGCAAAGAGGGTGAGCCATAACTGAATTATGACACACCCTCATCATAAGAATATTTAAGGGTTAATGGTATTCTATTAACCAAGTGTGGCGAACAATGACTGAACGCCCTCTGATATCTGCGAGAGACTCGTGTAAATGCAACTCAGCAAGCCTATGAACACAATGCCCAGCACGCACAGTACCATGCCCAGACGCTCATTCCATGCCGACTTGAACTTAGGTATCACACATTCGTCCTGACGGATAAACATGGCCTTCACCACAAGCAGATAGTAGTACAGCGAGATAATAGTGTTTATCAATGCGATGAACACAAGTACATAGATTGCCACACTTCCCTGCTGAGCCGCTCCCACGAAGATAAAGAACTTGCTGAAGAATCCTGCAAACGGAGGGATGCCCCCAAGTGAGAACATTGCCAGCATCATAGTGAATGACAGCCACGGATTTGTCTTAAACAGTCCGTTATAGTCATCGGTAGTAACTTTCCCTGTCTCTCGCTCAATAGCCGCAATCACACCGAAGGCGGCAAGATTCGAGAATATGTACACCAGTACATAGAACATCATTGCCGTCATGCCCATTGTGTTTGCGCCTATAATGCCCAGCATAATATATCCGGCTTGAGATATCGACGAGAACGCAAGGAATCGCTTCAGATTCCGCTGCCTTATGGCAAACAGGTTTCCCACAGTGATAGTGAGAACTATCACAGCATATAGCATCCATTCCCACGCCGAAGAATAAACCGTGCCGAATACATGAACCAGTATCACAAGAAACGCAAATGCCGCAGCACCCTTCGATATTACAGAAAGATAACTGGTGACAGCAGTGGGTGCGCCCTGATACACGTCGGCCGTCCACAGGTGGAACGGAACAAGCGACAACTTGAACCCAACACCGGCTACAACAAATGCCACAGCCGCGATTAGAAGCGCCGACTTGTTGTCAATGAGATAATATGCGATATCGTCGAAATAGAGCGAACCGGTCAAGCCATATACGAATGAGATGCCAAGCAGCAACACTGCCGATGAGAAAACTGCGGTAAACACATATTTGGCGGCAGCCTCATGCGACTCATAGTGATTCTTCTCAAAGGCCGCAAGCGCTGCAAGCGGCAGAGATGCAGTTTCAAGACCTATTACGAACAGCAGGAAGTGACGTCCTGAAATCATCAGGTACATTCCGAACAACGTAAGCAATATCAATTCATAGAACTCGCCGCGACGAACACTTACGAAATCGCTGTTCGACCACTTTATGGCCTGGAGCAGAACCAGCAGAGTGCCCACATTCAAGATTGATTTCATCGCCCAAGTGGCGGAATCCTGAACAAACATACCTCCGAATGCCTCTCCGGCACATAACGGAATAAAACTAATTGCCGTATATATTGCGAATACAGCCGCAGTGAACACTGGCAACCCTTTTTGCGACTTCGCAGGCAAAAAAGTGTCATACAGGAACACAAGCAGAAACACGAGCAATAAGCCCATTTCTTGCGGCAACATTAAAAATTGCGAATAATCCATCGTATATATAGTTTTATAATTCGATTTTCAATTTCATTTACATAACAACAGCCTTCAGAGCCTCTACGACAGGATCAAAGCTGTAACGTATTATCTCGGCAAAGAAATTCGGGAAGCAACCTATCGCAGCCACACCCAGAATCAAGGTTACTGTGGAAAGACGCTCAAACCACACAGCATCAGTCAGCTCTCTGTGATGCTCGTTCTGCACCGCACCGAAGAGCAACTTGCCGACCACCCGCAAAATATACACAGCCGTAATCACAATCGACGTAGTGGCAATTATGGTCAGTACACGGCGGAAAGTGTCGGTATGTTCGAATGAGCCGAAGAAAATTGTCATTTCGGCTGCAAAGCCGCTCAATCCGGGCAGTCCCAACGATGCAAGACCGGCAATCACATAGCCCACGCCCAAATAAGGCATAATCTGCATCAAGCCCCCCATTTCGCGGATATCACGAGTGTGAGTGCGACCGTAAATCATACCAATCAGCGCGAAGAACAATGCCGTCATCAGACCGTGCGAAAGCATCTGCAGCACAGCTCCCGTCATGGCCGTCTGATTGAACATCAGAATGGCAAACAGCACCATACCGCAATGGCTCACCGATGAATATGCGTTGATATACTTCAGGTCTGTCTGTACGCATGCGCTGAACGCGCCATACACGATACTTATACCTGTTAATGTAAGGAATATCCAGCCTATCTCTGTTGCGGCAAATGGCATAAGGAAGATGGCAATGCGGAAACAGCCGTAGCCTCCGAGTTTCATCAGCACGCCTGCGTGCAGCATCGACACGGCCGTTGGCGCCGAAGCATGACCGTCGGGCGACCATGTGTGGAACGGGAACATTGCACCAAGCACACCAAAGCCCACAAACGTCAATGGGAACAGATAATATTGCCACTCATGCGGTATTGAGTTGTTTTTTGCTATCTCCAGTATGTTCATTGTAAGCGGTTGTCCTTCAGGTGCTGAGTGGAAGTAGATTCCTATAATGCCCAGCATCAGCAGAGCGGAACCGCCCATAAGCATCAGCGTCAGCTTCATGGCCGAATAGTTCTTATCGCCACTGCCCCATACTCCTATAAGCAGGTACATCGGAATCAGTGCCACCTCATAGAACATGAACATTGTGAACAGGTCTATGGAAATGAAGAACCCGAACACTCCTGTTGACAAGAGGAAGAACCACAGGAAAAATTGCTTTGGAAGCGGATCCATTTTCCACGATGCGAACACACCGGCAAACACGATGAATGCCGACAGAAGAATCATCACCACGCTCACTCCGTCCACTCCAAGCGCCAGTTCTATGTTGAGTGGCGCATACCATGTCACCTTGCTCTGAAGAAGCATCTCACTGGTATCACCACCGGCTCGAGCCTGCAGAAAATACGTCACCAGATAAATGGCCATAACCATCAGAACCGATGCACCCGTAACGGCTACGGCACGCACTGCTTTTATCCCTTTATTGCTGCACAAGGCCAAGCCGCCCAGTGTCAGCAGGGGCACAATAACGAAATAAATTAATATATTGCTGAATATCATCATCTTTTCTCCGTTTTTATATCGTTATCATTTTTATATCAACACACAAACCATTGTAACTCCGGCTATCAGAAGCACACCAACCAGGTAAACGAACACATACCACTGAATACTTCCCGACTGCAAGCGACGGATAGCATAAGATGCAGAGTTAGTGATATCGCCAAGAAGATTCATGGTTCCGTCTATCACGGTTCTGTCGAACCATGCAATAGGCTTGCTTATGTTCTGGAATATCACCTTGTGCGTTATGAACTGATACAACTCGTCCATATAGAATCTGCGGTAAGCAGCCTCCCAAAGATTCGGTAGCGCGTTCTTCATCTTCTCAGGCAATTCGTTCTCCTTGTAGTAGAGGCGGAATGCTAGTGCTATACCCACAAGCGCTATCAGCACACTTGCACCGGCCACACTCCAGTCCATGTGAGTGGTAAGAGCGGCGCCGTCCCATGTCACCAGATTTCCGGCTGGAACAAATCCGGCTACTATCGAGATTGCAGCCAGGATTATCAGCGGAAGTGTCATGGTCCAGGGTTGGTCGGCCGGCGCATGCTCAGTGTGAACCTCATGCTTTTTCCAGAAGAAGATGAGGAAATATATCCTGAACATATAGAATGCCGTCAGACCGGCCACCATACTCATCCACAGGCCCCAGCCTAGGCCCTTGGCATAGCATGCCACCAGAATCTCATCCTTGCTCCAGAACCCGGCAAATGGGGGGATTCCAGCAATAGCAAGGCAACCTATAAGGAACGCTATGCTCGTGATGGGCATAAACTTGTGAAGTCCGTGCATGTCGCTGTTCTCGTTGCTGTGCACAGCATGAATAATAGCACCGGCACAAAGGAACAGCAATGCTTTGAACATGGCATGCGTGAACAAGTGGAACATAGAGGCCATGTAGCCAAGTCCGTAACCTTCGTGTATTTCTATCAGGGCTCCATCAGCGTTGCTCACTGCCAGCGAAGTCATCATAAACGCTATCTGTGATATAGTGGAGAATGCCAATGCTCGCTTGATATCACTCTGGACACAAGCTATGGCAGCGGCATAGAACGCAGTGAAAGCACCCACCACGCAGATAATGTCCATTGCGCCTTGCTCCAGCACATACAGCGGGAACATCCTTGCTATCAGATACACACCGGCCACAACCATGGTAGCGGCATGAATCAGCGCCGAAACCGGAGTTGGGCCTTCCATAGCATCAGGCAGCCAGATGTGGAGCGGATACATAGCGCTCTTGCCGGCACCTCCGATGAATATACACGTCAGTGCCCATGCCATCACCGAGCAGCCCATAAACGTAGCCCCCTGCGCACTCGCAAGTGCGTTTGCCGGATTCTTCATCAGGTCGGTAAAGTCGAACGTACTGGTGTAGAACGACAGGACCATTATGCCTATCAGGAAGAACAAGTCGGCCAGACGCGTCACGATGAAAGCTTTCTTGGAAGCATGAACAGCCGCCGGTGAAGTATAGTAGAATCCTATAAGCAAATAGGATGATACACCCACCATCTCAAAGAAGATGAACATCTGGAAAATGTTGGTTGACACCACAAGTCCGAGCATTGAGAACGTGAACAGCGCCAGAAACGCGTAATAACGCTGAAATCCTTTTTCCGGTTTGCCGTGATGGTCACTCATATAACCTAGGCTATATAAGTGAACCATAAACGACACTGTGGTTATTACTATCAGCATCATTGCCGAAATCGGGTCGAGCAGAACACCCAGTTTCACCACGAGGTGGTCACTGAATTTCAGCCACGTCCAATCGTTCAACACAAGTTGCTGACGCACACCGTCCACCACCTGCTCACCGGTTCCGAAGAAATACGTGAGAGCCACCGCATACGCTATTACAGTGGTCACTCCCATAGCGCACACTCCGATGACACCGGTCAGTTTCTTGCCCATTTTCACTCCTGCAAGTCCCAGAAACAGGAACATAAGCAGTGGAATGGCTATAACTAATATCGTATAACTTAATGGCATAATTGTTTAGAATTTCAGTTTAGTAAGTTGGTTTATATCCACATTCTTCACGACCCTGTAAACATTAATAATCAGAGCAATTGCCACGGCTGTCTCAGCCGCTGCTATCGCTATGGCAAATAGGGTGAAGAACATTCCCTCATGCTGTTCCGGATACAAGAATCGGTTAAACACCACAAAGTTGATATCCACCGAATTGAGCATTAATTCCAGCGATATCAGCATTGCAATCATATTCTTGCGCGTTATGAAGCCAAACACGCCGCAGCCAAACATTACCAGGCTGGGGACGAGATACATTAGCAAAGTTATATCCATAATAAAAACTCCTCCTGTAGTTTATCGTTTTCTCGCTATCACCACACCGCCTATGATGCAGGCCAGCAAAAGCACACTTATAGCCTCAAACGGTAACAGATAGCCCAATTTGTCGGTACTGAGCAGCATGTGCCCCAGTTGATTCATGTCCAGAGCGCTGACCGATGTTATCGTAGCGCCGCAGAACTTGGTGTAGCTGAACAGCGCGTATCCGCAAAGTACCACTCCTAAAAGCGCTGCAGCAAGGCCAAGCCACTTCTTGTGCAGTGTGAGCGGTGCCACATCATTTCCGGGCTTGTGGGTCAGCATTATCGCAAACACGAAAAGTACCACAATGCCACCGGCATACACCGCTATCTGAACTGCTCCCAGAAATTCGTAATCCATCTGGAAATAGATTACTGCAGTTGCGAGCAATACGAACATCAAGTAGGTTGCCGAACGTAAAATCTTCTTCGTGGTCACCGTCATCACAGAAAAAACTATGATGGACAGCGCCGCTACGAAATACAGAATAATATTGCCTAAACTCTCCATATCTCTGTTATTCTTTTTCGGTTATTGGTTCTTGAGGCTGAGCAGGTTTCTTGTCGGCTTCCACCGGCTTACTGTCTGCACCACCCTCTGCCGGATTTTTATCGTCTTTTGTCGGCTGGGGCTGAGCAGGTTTGGCTGGAGCGGACACTGCTGGAGCCGGTGCCGGTTTTTCCTTCTCGGGCAGGTAATTGAGCTGTTTCACAAGAGCGTCACGCTCAAACACTGCCTGCTCAAAGTCATTGCTGAAACGAATTGCATTGGTTGGACATGTGGTCACACACAAGTCACAGAACGTGCAACTGCCCAGGTCGTAGATGTAGCGATCCAGCTTCATTTTTTTCTTGCCGTTAGGAAGGTCAACCATTCTGGTCGTAATCTGAATGGTTCCGTTGGGGCAGTTACGCTCACACGTCTTGCAAGCTATGCACTTGTGGTAACCTTCCTCGTCATAGATAAACTCCAACGTTGCCCTAAACCTCTCAGGTATCTTACCTCCGAGCAATTCAGCACGGTTCTCAGGATACTGCTCCGTCACCTTGGGGGTAACCAGTTCCTTTCCGGTCACTTCCATGCCCTGAATCAAGCTATAGATACCCTTGAATAAAGATTTGAAATACTCCTTGATGCTCATAAGTATTCGTTATATCTGCTTAATAATTCTTGATAATATCATCTCTCTACCTGTCCGCCCAAAATGTCGAGCAACTCAGTGGTAATGCTTTGCTGCCTCAACTTATTGTATTCGAGGTTCAGTGCATCCAGCAGTTCCTTGGCGTTATCACTTGCAGTCTGCATTGCCATTACGCGTGCGGCCTGTTCACTGGCCGCACTCTCGGTATAAACCTCCTGAACCATTGAGCGCACGTGAAGCGGTAGCACCGAGTTAAAAATCGTCAGTGCATCCGGCTCAAACAAGCATGGAACGGTCGCTGAAGATGAGTCGGCTGCCTCCATCAACTTAGTATATTCAACGGGAAGCAGTTGCTCTATGGTGAACGACTGTCGGCTGGTGGACTTAAAGTGCATATACGCCACGTCCACCTTGTCGAATTCTCCGGCAAGAAAACGGCTTTTCAGTTCTTCCGTAAACCGCTGCACATCTTCCTGGCTACTGCGGGTGTGCATATAATCCAAGTTAAGCACTTTCACGCCACCACCTGTAATCTTGCTTGCGGCCTTCCTCAGCTTCTTCCCTACTGGAACGATAGTAATATCTATGTCGGCGCCTTCTGATTTTCGGATATTGTTAATATATGACAGAATTTGCTTGAAGATGTTGATATTAAACGCTCCACACAAGCCGTCATCCGAGCCAAACGCCACAAGAGCCACATGCTTCACCTCTCTCTGGGCTATCAGTGCCGACGTGAATTCAGCATCGGTAGCCAGCAGATGACTCAGCACCGACTGCACTATGTTCCTGTAAGGAGAAAGTCGTTGCAACTGCCATGTCGCCTTGCGCATCTTGGCAGAAGAAATCATCTTCATGGCACTTGTTGTCTTCTCTGTGGAAGCAACTGAACCTATCCTGCTTTTAAGCTCTCGTAGTGTTGACATATAAGATTATGTTGGACTACTATCATTTTTGTTCATACTTACCGACAATCTCCAGCGCGGCACTCTTGAGTTTTTCTGTCACATCATCGTCAATCTTTCCGGAGCGAAGCACATCCAGCACATCGGCCTGATGTTTTCCGCGAAGATATTGGATGAACAACTTCTCAAATTCGGCAACCTTATCCACCGGGACTTTCTGCAACAAGCCGTTCACACCGCAGTAGATTACAGCAACCTGCTCTTCCACTGCCATTGGCTCATATTGAGGCTGGACAAGCAGACGCTCGTTCTTGCGACCCGTGTCGATGGTACGCGCCGTTACGGCATCAATGTCGCCACCAAACTTGGTAAAGGCCTCCAACTCACGATATTGAGCCTGAGCAATCTTAAGCGTTCCGGCCACTTTTTTCATACTCTTAATCTGGGCATTACCACCCACACGCGACACTGATATACCCACATTCACTGCCGGACGGATACCATTGTTGAACAAGGCCGTCTCCAAGTAAATCTGGCCGTCGGTAATGGAAATCACATTAGTGGGGATATATGCCGACACGTCACCTGCCTGAGTTTCAATGATGGGCAATGCTGTGAGCGAGCCACCACCTTTCACTATGGGCTTAAGAACTTCCGGGAGGTCGTTCATAACACTTGCCACCTCCTGGTTGTCATTAATCTTAGCTGCACGCTCCAGCAAGCGGCTATGCAGATAGAAAATATCACCTGGATAAGCCTCACGACCCGACGGGCGCTTCAGGATAAGCGAAATCTCGCGATATGCCACAGCGTGCTTCGACAAGTCATCATAAATAACCAGCGCGTCGCGACCGGTATCACGGAAATATTCACCGATAGCAGCACCTGCAAACGGCGCGTAGTAGCGCATCGAAGCCGAGTCGGCGGCTGTAGCGGCCACCACAATGGTATATGGCATTGCGCCACACTCTTTCAACTTGTTCACCAAGCTGGCCACTGTCGATGCCTTTTGTCCGATCGCCACATATATGCAATAGACCGGTTTCCCTGCCTCGTAATTTGCTTTCTGATTGATTATAGTGTCCACAGCTATAGCTGTCTTACCAATCTGACGGTCACCGATAATAAGCTCACGCTGACCACGTCCTATTGGAATCATCGAGTCAATAGCCTTAAGACCTGTCTGTAATGGTTGGTTCACCGGCTGGCGGAAAATCACACCGGGAGCCTTCCTCTCGAGCGGCAGACGGATTCGTTTCCCCTCAATGGGGCCATTTCCGTCGATAGGCTCTGCCAGTACATTCACCACGCGACCCAGCAAGCCTTCGCCCACCTCGATTGATGCGATTTCATGCGTACGCTCCACGAGCATGTTCTCCGATATCGAGTCCACCTCGTTAAGCAATATCACACCCACATCATTCTCTTCCAGGTTCATGGCAACTCCGGTAACGCCGTTTTCAAAACGCACCAGCTCATTAGCTTCCACATGGTCCAAACCATAGACGTGAGCCACGCCGTCGCCCACTTCAAGTACCTTACCCGACTCTTCAAACCGGATAGACTCCTTAGCTTGGCCTAATTGCTGAGCTATTATTTCTGATATTTCACTTGGGTTTATCATCTAATTATAAATTAGCTTAGGAGTTTTAAACGCAATTTCTGTAACTCTGTTCTCACCGAAGCGTCGAGCAGGATGGAGTCAACGCGAATGCTGAAACCGCCTATTAGGGACTCGTTCACCTGATGCGATATTTCCAGTGTCACGTCACCCAGCTCCTTCTTCACCACTTCAATTATACTGTCAATTTTCTCTTGAGGTAACCGCGAAGCAGTCTCAATCTCAACTTTCGCAATATTGTGCTCTTGCCGATACAATTTCAAATAAGCGAGTGAAATGCGGTAAAGGTAGTTCGTCCGGTTGTTCTCAATAACGAGATTTATGAAATCATGCAATGAACTTCCCATTTTCGCTCCGGTGGCGGCGATTAACACATCTGACCGCTTGCGGGCAGGAATGTAGGGATTTCTCACCACCTTCGTCAGCTCTTCCACTGTGGCATACGACAAATTAAGCTGCTTCAGCTGATTATAAATCATTTCAGCGTCGCCATTTGCACATGCCACCTTATAGAGTGCCTTTGCGTAGCGTCCCGGTATTAGTCCGTCATTCATAGCTCTCCTTAATTGTTGGTTTCAACCTCACGAAGCAGTTTATCCACAAGTTCCTTTTGAGCGGCGTCATTTGCCATCTTAGTACGTATCACCTTCTCAGCAATCACGAGCGCCATCTCACACACTTCCTGTTTCAACTGCTTTTCTGATTCTTTTCGCATCTGCTCTATTGAAACCTGCGCGGCATCAGTCACCTTCTTCGCCTCAACTATGGCTTCGGAACGGGCATTCTCAATAAGCTGAGCTTTCATTGCCTCGGCCTCGCGTAGTTTATCGGCTTGGTCGGCACGGGCTTCAGCGATAATTTTATCAGCCTCAGCCTTAGCATTATCCAACTGCGACTTGGCTTGCTGAGCATACGCCACGCCTTTGTCTATCAGGTCGGCACGCTCATCCATGCTCTTGATAATAAAGGGCCATGCGTATTTTGCCAGGATGAGATAGAGGCACATGAATGCCACAAACATCCAGAACACCAAGCCAAATTCAGGTTTAAATAGTTCCATTGATTATCTCTGTTTTTTTACTTAATCTAATCGTGGGTAACAGCAGAAATCTCTTTTAGTTCACGAACAATGCAAGTAAGCACACGATGAGTGCAATCAGTGCAACTCCTTCTATCAGAGCGGCAATCACAATCATATTACTACGAATGTCGCCTGTTGACTCGGGCTGACGAGCTATTGATTCCATGGCCGAGCCACCAATCTTACCAATACCGATACCTGCTGCGATAGCTGCGATACCTGCACCAATACAAGCTCCTAACTTTGCAATGCCTGCTCCTGCGGCTGCTTGCGCTAAAATCATTCCTAACATAGTCTTAAATCTTTAAATTGTTATTATTTATTATTAATTATTTTCTTTTAATTCGGCTTCTTCCTCATGCACATGCGCCATGGATATGAATATCGTGGACAACAACGTGAACACGTAAGCCTGGATGAAACTTATAAGCGTGTCGAGCAACAGCATGAACAGCGCCAAAGAAACGCTTACCACCGATGTTGCGGCACCCACGCCGGCTCCATACATATTTGTGAATATGAACGTGAGCAAAATCAGCACAATCACCACCATGTGACCTCCCAGCATGTTTGCGAACAAACGGACCATCAGGGCCAGCGGCTTAGTGAAGATTCCCAGGAACTCAATTAGCGGCATCATGGGCACAGGGCATTTAAGTGCCATAGGCACGTCGGGCCACAAGATTTCCTTCCAGTAATGCTTTGTACCGGTGAAATTGGTTATGGCAAAGGTGCATAAAGCCATTACCATGGTAACCGCTAGGTTGCCGGTAAGATTAGCGCCACCCGGGAAAATCACTATCAGGCCAAGCAGGTTCATCGTAAGGATGAAGAAAAACGCCGTAAGCAGATATGGTCCATACTTGGGCGCATCCTTGCCCATGATGGGACGTATTGTGTCGGTGTACACAAACTCAACGACCAGCTCCAGCAATGCAGTGCCACCGCGGGGTGCTTTCATGCCGTTATTCTTATACCAGTTACGCACGCTCATTGCCAGCATAATCACTATCAATGCGGCTATCATGATGCCTGCGGCATTCTTCGTAATGGAAAAGTCCCATGGACGAATTTCCTGGCCGCCAACCACTTGAACCACCTTGTCCTTATAATCGCCTTCAGTCGCAATCTTATAGCCATTATAGGCCTCCCCGTTAGCTATCTTGCTCGACATAAACACATTAAGGCCGTCTTCACCTATTACTATTATGGGTAACGGTATCCTTGCCGTGTGAGAGAATGGGACCTCCCATCCATAAGCGTCGCCAAGGTGCGAGAAGATTATTTCTTTGGGGTCAAGCTCTTTCGACGATGAATGCTCACTA
Source organism: uncultured Porphyromonadaceae bacterium (assembly GCA_937892215.1). GTDB lineage: Bacteria > Bacteroidota > Bacteroidia > Bacteroidales > Muribaculaceae > Sodaliphilus. The sequence continues at coordinate 20,047 of CALAVE010000062.1, read as the reverse complement.
TGGTGCGCTGCACTTGCATAGCCCCATGCCATCAGGGCCAGTATCGCAATTGCTATGGTTATGTTCAATACCTTTTTCATTGCACACATTTAATAGAGACACACCGAGATAACGTTATCTTTTATATCGGCAACGCCACCCAGTATCTGACGCGAAGACATTTGCCCTCCCGTCGTGTACGATAACGTACCTTTTGCAAGCGCGGCTATGAGCGCGGCATGATTTTTCAGCACCTGGAACGAGCCCATGGCACCCGGCAAAGTAACCATATCCACTTCGCCCTCATACTCTATCATCTCAGCCGATATTATTCTTAGTGTCATCGTGAAAATTATTCGTTATTATAATTCAATCTCATTATCAAGCCTCTACCTGCGCAAGAAGTTTCTTGCCTTTGGCTATAGCCTCGTCTATTGTACCCACATTCAGGAACGCCTGCTCCGGATACTCGTCCACTTCTCCGTCAAGTATCATCTTGAAACCACGGATGGTTTCGCTAAGAGGAACCATCACACCGGGAACACCGGTAAACTGCTCAGCAACAAAGAACGGCTGTGACAGGAAACGCTGGGCACGCCGCGCACGCGATACCACCAGTTTATCCTCGTCGCTCAGTTCATCCACACCAAGGATTGCGATGATGTCCTGAAGTTCGTTATATTTCTGCAGCAGGTGAATAACACGCTGAGCCACATCATAGTGTTCCTCGCCCACTACGTGCGGATCCATGATGCGCGATGTAGATGCCAGCGGGTCCACTGCCGGATAGATTCCAAGCTCGGCAATCTTACGGCTCAGCACGCAGGTTGCGTCCAGGAAGTTGAACGTCGTTGCAGGTGCGGGGTCAGTAAGGTCGTCGGCGGGCACATACACAGCTTGAACCGATGTGATACTGCCGCTCTTAGTGGATGTAATGCGCTCCTGCAGCTTACCCATTTCACTGGCAAGTGTAGGCTGATATCCCACGGCCGACGGCATTCGTCCGAGCAGGGCCGAAACCTCGCTACCGGCCTGAGTAAAACGGAAGATATTATCCATGAACAGAAGGATGTCCTTTCCTCCACCATTCTGGTCACGGAACTGCTCGGCCACTGTCAGACCCGACAATGCCACGCGCAGACGCGCACCAGGAGGCTCATTCATCTGACCGAACACCAGTGTGGCCTGTGAATTCCCCACGGCTTCCATGTCCACATCATCGAGTTTCCATTCGCCCTTGCCCATTCCTTCCTTAAACTTCTCACCATACTGGATAACGCCGCTCTCAATCATTTCGCGTAGCAGGTCGTTACCCTCACGAGTGCGCTCTCCCACACCGGTAAATACCGAGAATCCGTTATGTCCATGCGCGATATTGTGAATCAGCTCCATGATGAGCACTGTCTTACCCACTCCGGCACCACCGAACAAACCGATTTTTCCACCTTTAGAGAACGGCTCTATAAGGTCAATCACCTTAATACCGGTGTAAAGGATTTCGCTCGTAATTGACAAATCGGCGAAAGCGGGAGCCGGCTGATGAATAGCCCTGCGCTCACCACCCTTTAGCGGTGTAAGGTGGTCGATGGGCTCTCCTATCACATTCAGCAGACGACCCTTTACCTGATCTCCTGTCGGAACCGAAATGGGATGTCCCAGATTTTTCACTTTCGTTCCACGCTGCAGTCCGTCGGTGCTGTCCATAGCCACGCAACGTACCGTATTCTCGCCCACGTGCTGCTCCACTTCCAGTATCAAGTCGGATGCGCCTTCTCGGGGAACTGATAATGCGGTGTAAATGGGCGGACGAGCCACGCCCTCACCTTCAAAGGATATGTCCACAACCGGACCTATCACCTGTGTTATTTTTCCAAAAGTTTCTGCCATAACGCAAAAATATATTCATTAATTATTCTTACTCAGTTAATTAAAAGTGCCAGCCGAAACTCACCACTATGGCCATCAGCACCAGATTGAACAAACCAATCGGCATCAGATAGCGCCACTCAAGTGCCAGCAACTGGTCGATACGCACGCGCGGGAACGACCAACGTGCCCAGATAAATACGAACGACAAGAAAAATGCCTTGCCCAGGAACCACAATGTGGGTGGTATGTAATCCATCACAGCATTGAATGATTCCCATCCTGGGATGTGCAGGGGCATCCAGCCGCCCAAAAACAGCAGAGAGGCAATTCCCGACACAATAAACAGGTTAAGATACTCAGCCAGGTAGAAATATCCGAAATGAAGTCCGGAATATTCCGAATGGTATCCGGCCGTTAGCTCATGCTCTGCCTCAGGCAAGTCGAAGGGGCCACGGTTAGTCTCGGCATTGGCCGCAATCATATATATCACAAACGCTATTATAGCGGGCACATGGCCAGTGAAGATGAACCAGCCATTGCTCTGCGCCTCCACAATGCCCGAAACAGACATGGTTCCGGCAAGGCACACTATTGTGAGAATGGATATTCCCACCGACAGTTCGTAACTCACCATCTGCGCGCCGCTTCGCATTGCGCCTATCAAAGTGTACTTGCTGTTACTTGACCAACCGGCAAGAAGTATCCCGAGCACTCCCAGTGATGATATGGCTGTAATGAAAAAGACACCTATATTGAAGTCAATCACTTGCATACCTTTTCCCCATGGAAGACAAGCAAACGTTATCACCGATGCAACAACCACAAAGAATGGAGCCAGCCAGAACAAGAACTTGTCGGTGTTCCACAGACGCACAATCTCCTTGATGAGCATTTTAAGCACGTCGGCAAATATCTGCAACAAGCCCCACGGTCCCACACGGAGCGGTCCTCTGCGGCACTGAATCCATGCGCACACCCAGCGCTCGTACATGATGTAAACCATTGCCAGAACCAAGTACGCTACCAGCAACGCTGCCGCCACAAGAACGCACTCTATAGTTACCGTCAACCATTCAGGCATCACACCCATGAAAAGGTTGTCCAACCATTTTGTAACTACACTGAAGTCAAACATATCTTAACTTTATCTTTAGTATCTAATTAATCTTATCGGTCAATATCAGGAATCACATAGTCGATAGACGCCGTGATTGTAATCAAATCCGCTATCAGATTGTCCTTGCAGGTAAGGTCCACAATTCCCACCAGATTAAAGCAAGGACTCTGGAAATGAAGACGATATGGCTTCTGGAACGGCTTGGGGTCACCGTCGCTCTCCAGATACACGCCAAACGCGCCGCGACTTGCTTCCACCTGCTGATACCAGTGACCAGCGGGTAGTTTTATCATCTTAGGCACAGCTGCGCAGAACTCATTCCCTTCCTCCTTGTCCATCATGTAGCAGCACTGACGCAAAATCTTGATGCTCTGCTCTATTTCTTTCATTCTCACCATGTAACGGTCCATGCTGTCGCCGCCATCGAGAAGAATCTCATCAAATTCCACCTCGTTGTAAAGTGAATACGGATGAGTCTTGCGAACGTCGCAATGCACACCCGATGCACGTCCGGTGGGACCGGTTACCGCGTAATTGATGGCATCCTCCTTGCTAAGTGTGCCGACGCCCTTCATGCGGTTAACCGCTATGACATTGCCGGTGAACAGTTTGTGGTATTCTTTCAGTTTCTGCTCAACCACATCGCAGAGATTGCGCACATCGGCCACAAAATCGGGATGCACGTCGGCCACAACGCCGCCAATAGTGTCGTAACTCATCGACATACGCGCACCGCAAGTGCGATCGAAAATGTCATAAATCAATTCTCGCTCACGGAATCCATAGAAGAATGCGGTAGTAGCACCCTGGTCCATCGTCAAGCATCCATAAGACAGCAGGTGCGACGAAATACGCATCAGTTCATCCATCATCATCCTGATTAACTCAGCACGATGAGGCACCTCAATGCCCAGAGCCTTCTCTATACACAGACACAGAGCATGCCTGTTCATAAACGCCGACATATAGTCCATTCGCTCGGTATAGAGCAATGTTTGAGGATACATAAGCCCCTCGCACAACTTCTCAATGCCACGATGAATATAACCGCTCACCACGTCCACCTTCTTCACAACTTCGCCTTCGAGCGACGCGCGATAGCGCATAACACCGTGGGTGGATGGATGCTGGGGGCCTACGTTTATCACGTATTCCTCATCGGCAAACACTTTCTTATCCACTTTCTTCAACTTGCCATTCTCGTCTTCGACAAGGCTGAAAGTGTCATCCTCATTTTGCTCGTCTTCGTGGGGCACGGGGTTAAGTTCGGGGTTCGCGTCATAATCCTTGCGCAACGGGTGTCCCACCCAGTCATTACGCAGGAAGAAACGGCGCATATCAGGATGATTAATAAATGTGATGCCGAAGAAATCATAGACTTCACGCTCCTGATAATTTGCCACAGCCCAAATGTCACTAACAGAGTGAATCAGTGGATTTTCTCTGTCGGAGGTTGTCACTTTCACGTGAATAATCTCCTGCGTGGATGTGTTAGTAAGATAATAGACGCAGCCCATTGTCTCTTTCCAGTCCACGCCAATGAGAGCGGTAAGGTAGTCAAAACCAAGCTCTTCTTTCAGAGCCTTGGCTGCAGAGTGCCATTTCTCATCGGGAACTGTCACCAACAAAAATTCGCCCGAAGCATCGAATTGGGCTTCCTGACATATCTTGCTGATTTGTTCTTGAATGTTAGCCATATTGAGTGTCAGTTTTGTTTTCTTGGAAGATTGATAAATTACGGAATTATTGCGCGCCTACTTCTGCGCATCTTCAAGCACCGGTTCGTTTTCTGTATTCACATGTGATACATCTGCACCCGTGGCTTTCTGCTTCTGCGCCTCAAAGAACTTCTTACGACTCTCTTTGCGATTGTCTCCGCCAAAGAATTTCTGGAGTTTTATCTTGCGCTGAAGTTGAAGCAGTGCATAGAACATGGCTTCCGGTCGTGGTGGACATCCTGGCAGATACACATCTACCGGGATGATTTCATCCACACCCTTCACCACGCAATAACTCTTCTTGAACGGACCGCCACTCACTGTGCAAGCGCCACAGGCTATTACATACTTAGGCTCCGCCATCTGCTCATAAAGGCGAATCAGCGCCGGTGCCATACGATGTGTTATGGTTCCCTGGCACATTATATAGTCGGACTGACGTGGGGAGTTTCTCGCCACCTCAAATCCGAAGCGAGCCATATCATAGCGCGCTGCGCCCAGACACATGAACTCTATTGCGCAACAACTTGTGCCGAAACAGAACGGCCACAACGAATTGGCACGCCCCCAGTTAATAAGTTGATCCAGCTTTCCTACTACTACATTGGTTCCCGAAGCATTAAGTTCAGCAACAAGACGTTCTATGTAGTCATTGTTCTTGAAGTCCTCATGCTTCATGCTTTTAATCTTGGGATTCTTTACTTCCATCTCAAAGCTCCTTTCTTCCATGCATACGCAAGGCCTAAAACCAAAATTACAAGAAAAGTACCCACCGCGGCAAGAGCTTGCGCTCCTACTTCCTTACATATCGTAGCCCACGGGAACAAGAACACTGTCTCCACATCGAACATAAGAAATAGAATTGCAAACAAGTAATATCCCACATGGAACTGAGCCATGTTGTCGCCACGCGTAGGAATACCGCACTCGTACGGCTCACCTTTCTTTTGGGTGTAGCTTCGAGGACCAATGAGCAAGGCGACCACCAAGCCGCCTATAACAAGGACAATTCCGGCTATCAGTGCCGTCACCGCCAACGTTGTACTCTGAATATCGATTAAAACCATAATCTGATTATTATATTGTATCTTTTTATCTCTTTAATATATCTGCAATCACTTGAAGCCATACAACACAAGCACAATGCCCGGGTCGCACAGACACAAGACCATTCTTAATTATTTAGTTCTCAGTGCCATAGTAGTGTCACATCTATTACTTCCACACCAAGTCACTAATTTTCCAGCGCAAATTTAAGCATTTTTTTCCACTTCTTTGCACCAAATCCAAACTAAATTTCAACTTGTTCAAAAAAAATCCAGCTGTTCTTGCCTTACCTTGCCAAACTAAGTATTAACGCCGCTAAAATCACTAAAAATTGTGATTGTGTATATTTAGCGAAAGGAGTAATTTTGCGGCGATGAAAAAGTGGGCAGTCATATTACTGGTGTTTTATTGTGCTTTCATAGGGTATGCGGCTGAGCTTACCGACTCAAGCAACGTTGAGTTATCGTTCAGCCTGGATGAAATCACTGTAAGCGCAATTAAGCACAATAGCCAAATCAGCGACCAATCGACGCTGACAACCACCGTCAATAGGGAGCAAATGGAGCGCAACAATGTAACGACAGCAAGACAAATCAGTGATTTCGCCCCCAACTTTTTCATACCTGATTATGGTAGCCGAATGACTTCCACTATCTACATCCGCGGTATGGGCTCACGTATAGACCAGCCGTCAATGGGACTCAATATCGACAACATCCCCGTCATGTGCAAAGAGAACTACGACTTTGAGCTCATGGATATTAACCATGCAGAAGTGCACCGTGGGCCACAAAGCACGCTATACGGGCGCAACACTATGGGAGGGCTGATGAATATCTATACCATTTCGCCCCTTAACTACAAGGGTCTGCGCGTGATGGCTGAATACGGCTCATTCGGAAGTCTAAAGGCCGGCGCGAGCTATTATTTCAAGCCCGGGAACAATTTTGGATTAGCCGTAAGCGCACAATATGCCGGTAGCAAGGGTGAGCACACCAACCTGTTCAACGGCAAGAAATGCGACTGGGAGCGCAACGGGCTGGGGCGAATCAAAGCCGAGTGGGTTCCAAGCAAAAACGTGCTTGTCAGTAATGCCCTCATCGTAAGCCACAGCCGACAAGGCGGCTATCCATACGTGTTCACTGAGACCGGTACAATCTCTTACAATGACACTTGCTTTTATCGGAGAACGTCAATTATGGACGGCCTTACCGTGACGCACGATTTCGGGCAATTAAAGTTCTCCAGCATAACAAGTTATCAATACATTGATGACAACATGACTCTGGACCAGGACTTCACCCCACTGCCCTATTTCACACTCACACAGGCACGCAAAGAGCACAGCGTCACGCAAGACTTGGTGGTGAAAAGCAAAGATGTAACAGGTGACAAGTATCATTGGCTCGCCGGGCTTTTCGGTTTTTATCGCCGCTACCGAATGTCGGCTCCCGTTACGTTCAAGGACACCGGTATTAGCGAACTGATTGAGAAACATCGTAATGAAGCCATTCCGGAATACCCCATAGAATGGGACTCACGTTCGTTCCTGCTTGGAAGCGATTTCACTTGCCCCACGTGGGGAATTGCGCTATATCACGAGTCACAGCTTACGCTGGGAAAGTTTAACATAACAGCCGGCCTGCGTGTTGATTATGAACATTCCGCACTCAAGTACAACAGCGAGACCCACACAGGTTACGATACTTACGTCCAAGAAACCGGCGAACTCTATTACCACAGCGACATCGACATCGACGACAGCGGCACCCTGAAGAAAGATTTTGTTCAGATTCTGCCCAAGTTCAGCGTTGTATATAGGCCTGACATGGACTCAAAATGGAGCCTGTTTGCTACCGTGAGCAAGGGATACAAGGCCGGAGGGTTCAACACCCAGATGTTCAGCGATGTACTACAGCAGAGACTGATGCGCAGAATGGGAATTGGCGCTAACTATAAGGTTGATGAGATTGTAGGTTATAAGCCCGAAGTTGCATGGAATTATGAGGCCGGAGCGCACCTGTCACTGCTTCAAGGCAAACTGCTTGCCGACGTAAACGCATACTATATCGACTGCCGCGACAGACAACTTACAGTATTCCCCGACGGGACTACCACCGGAAGAGTGATGACCAATGCCGGCAAGACCAGAAGCGTGGGAGTGGAACTTAGTGCAACCGCATTACCGTTCGACGGCACCCGGATATCGGCAAGTTACGGATACTGTAATGCCAAGTTCATCAAGTACCATGACGGCAAGGCAGACCACAAAGGCAATTTCATCCCTTACTGCCCCACTAACACCCTCTGGTGTGAAGTAAGCCACAGATTCCACATCAGCACCTCATGGTTAAAGAAAATCACCATAAGCGCAAATGTGCGCGGCGTGGGCGAAATATGGTGGAACGAAGTGAACAGCATGCGCCAGCCATTCTACGCGCTTCTGGGCTCTAATATGACCCTTGCCGGCAAGAATTACAGCCTGGAAATCTGGGGTCGCAACCTCACAGGCACCGAATACAGCACGTTCCTCTTTGTTTCTATAAGCCACGAGTTCCTCCAGCGTGGAAAAGGCAGGGCTATAGGAGCGACACTGCGGATAAACATCTGAAATTAAAATAATTATCAACAATAACAATTTAACTATTATGAAAAAAATCCTTTTAATGGCTATGGTTCTGCCGCTTATGGCTTCGCTTGCCTCCTGCGGCAACGACGAGCCCGTAAGCAAGACCACTATTAACTCTAAGTTGCAAACAATCACTCAGGGTTCCAGCGAGCCGTTCATATCATCGGCACAATACACCTATGAGATTGACAACGTGAAACAGAAGATGAACTTCACCGTCACCACCTCATTCAATCAGTATATGCCCGTTATCACCATGGTACTCAACGACATAACAGTTAAACCGGTGGCAGTGGACATTATTTCATTCAATACATCGAGCATTATCCCCGTGGACGAAGCAGGCACCGCCTACAGCGAGTACACCATCACCGACCTTCACGGAGTTATCGACCAGTATAACGGCATCCAGACCATCCGCTTCAAGGTGGTTTCTTCGCACGGCACCACACAAGTGTTCTCATTCAGTTCCAGCTACTATTCGGCACTGAACGAAGAAGACGGATACGTCTATTACAGCCCTGTCACAGGTGAAGTGTACCCCACCACCACATTCTGTGAATTCAATCTCAAATCGGATAACACCTGCAGCATTTTCATGTATAACGTTAAATTCGACGAGAAAATGCCTGTGCTCGACTGCATTGAGATACCCAACGTGCCCGCCACATTCACTAACTCAGGCTACACACTGAAAGGCACCGACATCGTTCCCTACTACTACGACAGTAACGACCAACGCATCCCCATGGATTCAAGGACAGTAACCAATTTGGAATGTGAGCTCAACTTCCTTACCGGAGATCTCATGGTATCGTTCGACTGCATGGGCAAGCACTTCGTCAACGAAGCGGGAAATGAAGCGAACCTGAACGACTGCAAGAGCAAACTCGTTCACTTCTAATCAAGCAGAGCGAAAAACCATATAAGCAAAGCTAACACAACCGGAGGGTGCTGAACCAATACAGTAGGCGCCCTCCGGTCAATCATTACCACCCCAAGCGGTTAAAAAAATGAAATTAATTTGGCATTTAGTGGGTATTATATTATTTTTGCAAAGGATAAACACCCCAAAAGCGATTATGAAGCATTTTATCTACATACTTATTCCGGTGCTGGCGGCTCTTTGCGCCTGTGGTGACGACGATGGCGGAAACGAGCCATTGCGCGATGTGATAGTAACCCGAACGCTGATGAATCATGTTGTGAATGCCTCGTCGGGGGCAGTTGAAGGCATAAGCGCCAGCGACTATCATCTGATAATTGACCGCAATAACCTCACCGCCGACTTGAGCACCGATATCAGCCTTAACGGTAGCAGCACCGCCATAGACCTACCAAATATCAAGGTGGATTACGAGCAGGACATACAATGGGTGACATTCAAGCAGACAAAAGCCGTAGCGGGGAGCAAAACGGTTACGGTTAGCGGTTACTATGATATCTTCAATGATGTGATAAAACTGGAAATGGACATTGACGGCCAGTACAAGGTGAACGCAACACGTCCTACTGTTTATTACACATCCACACTTACCACAACCGACACGATAGGCGACACATACAAGCACGAGAACGCGCTCTACACGTTTGCCATCAACCCCACTGAACTGAAAGCTGATGTCACAATCTCCGATATAAGGCTTAGCAAGACCACCGGAATCATCACTCAGCTCAAATACGAGGGACTGGACGTGGAACTCACGAGCACAGGTTTCCTTTTGAAGGGTAAAGACATAGAAGTGGTACCAATTAAAGGCGTTTCCACAGAATCGGTATGGGATTACAGCGGATTGACGTGGATGGATCGTTTTGTGAACAACAATGCTGTCCCCAAGTATAAATTAGAAGAACTTAATGCGAGCCTATACCTAGGCACCGGTGAAATGAGTATCGAATGGTCAACCCCTGTCTATAAATCAATCGGTTCAGGGAAATATTACAAAGACAAGGACTGACAAAACGCATAAAACCCATTTAATATGACAATAAACAAATCTATTATAACACTACTGCTTTGCACGGCACTGTCCATTATATCAGTTTCGTGCGGAGACGACAATGGCAGTTCGTCACACAAAATCAACAAATTCACAAGTGTGATGTATAATCATGTCATCGACAGCAAAACGGGCGATGCCACATTCTCTGTGACGAGCACACACTATGTGTACGATGTAACGGCAGTCACTATCAGTTTTGAGGCCGAAGCAAAACTCACTAACGGAAGTACGGTAGTCTTTGAAGTGCCGACCACCCAGATGACATATAACAGCAATCTGGTGTGCCACACATTCAATGCGGGCGACATAACGGCTGAAGGCGGAGAGATAATCAAGAACGTTCGCGGCCGTGCCGACCTGAGAACCGGTGTTATATATTACGCTTTCGAAGTTGAAGACCGCTACAAAGCTGTAACGACACCCACCCTGCCCATGTACTACTCAAAAGTCCATGCCGTGAGCAATGAGGACAACAGCTTAGAGACGACCTTCAGCGAGCAGCATTTCACCATAGTCATTAACCAGTCCACGATGAAAGCGAACATGGTTATAAACAACTTTGCGGCTGAGGATGGGATGGCTTGGGTGGATGAAGTGAGCTATAGCGACATTCCGGTGGAAATCACCGCAGACGGATATCGCTTAAAAGCCGATGAGGTCACCGACGATGACAAAACCGATAAGTATAAACTCACCGATTTCTTTATGGAGTTCACAGAACAAGGACTTAAGATGAGCGGCAGCTATGAGTGCATGGGATACTCACTGTCTGTATCGGCATCTATGTTCTATTCGGCACTTGAATAAACATTTACAGAATAATGGCGGGCAAATACATATATGACGAAGCGGCGGTAGTGGAGCAACTTCACGACCCCAATTCTGCGCGCGACGCATTTGGGAAAGTGATTGAGCACTACTCTCAAGCACTTTACTGGCAGATTCGCCGTATGGTATTTGACCATGATGACGCGAGCGACATTCTGCAGAACACGTTCATTAAAGCGTGGACCAACATCGACAACTTCCGCGGAGATGCCAAGCTATCGACATGGCTTCACAAGATAGCAATCAATGAGTCGATCACTTTCATAAACAAGAAAAAAGCGCAGAACAATATTCCGCTTGACAGTGACGACAGTTTTCTGGCAAAAACGCTTGAGTCAGACCCGTGGTTCGACGGTGATGCCACGCAGGCTAAGCTTCAACGCGCCATAGCCACGCTGCCCGAGAAACAACGCCTTGTGTTCAACATGCGCTACTACGATGAGATGAAGTACGAGGACATGAGCGAGATTCTGGGCACATCTGTTGGTGCCCTGAAGGCCTCGTATCATCATGCGATAAAAAAAATTGAGTCATTTTTTACGGATAACGATTAAACCTTTTCATCACTTTAACGTCAAATAGTCGAAATGAAACAGGAAGAATCAGACATATTGAAACAGATAGGCAAAGAGTCCGGGTTTAAAGTGCCGGAGAATTTCTTTGCTGAAATTAATCAGAAGATTTGCGATTCTTTGCCAGAGGTGGAAATCACAAAGGTGAGTGAGAGACCCACATTGTGGACTCGCATCCGCCCCTACGCTTACATGGCGGCCATGTTTGCCGGAATCTGGTGTATGATGAAAGTGTTTAATGGTTTGACCGAGAGTTACAAGACCGAACTCACTGCCAAGGAGATTGCTGCAGGGATGAGCAACGAGAGTAACGCAGAGGAATTTATTATGAACAGTAGCGTGAGCGACATGGACATAATAATGAGTTATGAAGACAGCCTCTATTACGACAACGTGATCATAGATACCAGCAATAGCGGCAACAATGAAGAACTATTATAAACACAGACAAAATACTACTATTATGAAATCTACTCTCACTTTTATCTTAACACTCCTGATGATTGCAGGTAGTGCCATGGCTCAGAGCAATGACCGTCCTCAGCGCACAGAATGGGGCAACAAAATGCTTGAGCTCAAATATGAGATGATACAGAAAGAACTGGAGATGACATCTGCTCAGAAAGAGCAGTTCATGCCACTTTATGAAGCCATGGATCAAGAAATCTATGCAGTAAACCGTGAAGCCCGTGAACTGGAGCGTAAGGTATCGGCCAAGACCGACGCTACCGACGACGAATACTTCCAGGCAGCCGAGGCCATGAGCGATATAAAGATAAAAGGCGGTGAGATTGAAGCCAAATACTTCGATAAATTCTCCAAGATTCTCAGCAAGAAGCAGATGTTCCTGCTGAAAAGCACTGAAAACAAATTCACTCGCGAAATGGTGACCCGCGGCAAGAAAGGCGGGGAACGCAAGGGCGGACGCAAATAACATTCACATACTTTTAACCGCGCTGGACTAACTGTGCCCTAATTATTGCAGTAAGTCCAGCATGGTTTTATTATACGAGACTGATGCCAGCCGCCACTCGCCTCGTTTTTGCACATAGATAAATATAATTAAATCCGCATAAATTATGAATAACCGTTTTGTAAAAGCAATTATTATGGTATTGTTTACTTCAATCAGTTTGCTGGGATGGAGCTCCAACCGAGACAAGGTGGACTTTGACTATCCGCAACAAGTATGCGCAGACGCGCTTAAGGACATTAAGACCTCACTAAAGAATGGTGACGGTGAAGGCTGTGTAGATGCGATTATCCGCTACTCCATAGCCCAGGGGCACGTGTCTGCAGAAAATATGGGGCCTATAGTGAATCAGATAGAAGACGTGATCAATAAAGAGAAACGCGCCCCATACCGCGCGGTGCTGAGTTACTTTGAGGCACGAGTATTCAAATCGTACAAAGAATCATTCGGTACCCGTGGCCGTAACAACCCGGAAGAAGAAGTTCCCGCTGATTACACCGAATGGGATAACAGCCAATTCGACGCCAGAATAGAGTCTCTGATTGCGCAGACGCTACAGGAGAAAGAGGCCTTATCTAAGGAGCCTATCACGAACTACAAGGGAATCATTGAGCAAGAGCCCGATGCCGCTGACTATATACCCCACCTGTTTGCTTTCCTCTCACAACAATGCCTTGAGCTTGTGGATAATGAGAATCCACTGGCAAATAAAATCTATAGTGACTGGGAACAGAGCGTAACGGATAACATTCCGGCCCTCATCTACGTAAAGAACGAGCAAACCGATTTCTCATGGGGCAGGTTGAGACTCTATAACGAGTATGCCGATAACGAGCATAGCGGTATGATACTGGCCGGCTTGAGCGGAAACGATTATTACGACATGTTCAAGGGTTATGTGGCCCGATATCCCGACGGGCGTTACACAAACGAAATAAAGAACCTGATTACCGGAATTGAACAGAGAAAGGCTAACACGTCGAGCAATAGCAAAATTACAAGTCGCGACCCGATTGAGGTGCAGATAAGTTCCAGGAACTTAGATTCTTTCATGGTTCATCTTTATAGGGTTCCCGATAAACTGGCTTTGAACACCAAGATTAGCGAATATAAGATAGCAGAACTGGAACTAGTTGACGAAAAGGAGGTGAAAGTGAACGGGGCCATCCCATTCTCCAGTAACGACACGGTATTTTTCTCACCGCAGCCTGTTGGTGACTATGTGGTGCTGACAAGTTATAAATCGCCTGAGGGAAAGACAATCAAGCTTGTTGCGGTCTCTTCGAGCAAGGCGATAAACGTGCGCGATTTCCAGATATTCCGCATGGATGACAAAAACGGTTACAGCACCATATTTGCCGTGGACGACAAGACCGGCGCACCACTAAGCGGCATAAAAATCACAACTGACAAAAACGCTAATTTAGGTGTGACTAATGCCAATGGGATTCTCACAGTGAAGACTTCGGAGGCTGAGCGCAACCTTATAGGGCAGATGGGCGACAATCCGTTCAAGGCAACAGTTTCGTATAGCATGAGCAACTTCAACCGTTACGGAGACAACGCGACTCACGCTACAATATTCACCGACCTAGCGGTGTATCGCCCTGGTGAAACAGTGAATATGAGCGCCATCTGCTTCAGTAATAGCATTGACAAACGAAACGTGATCGCAGGACAGAAAATTCAGGTCAAATTCAGCGATTCCAACGGCAAAGAACTGGCAACTGACACTTTGGTTACGGATGAATATGGGCGAATAGCCACATCGTTCAGCGTACCTGAAGGCCGCCTGAACGGAACATTCAGCATTACGCTATACACCGGCAAGAGCTATTTGGCAAGCAAAAGAGTAACTGTGAGCGAATACAAGCTGCCCACATTTGCAGTGGACATGAGCGAGAACAAGAGAAATTTCAACGTTGGCGAACCGGTGGCAATAAGCGGAAAAGTGGAAACATTCTCGGGCATGCCGGTGGCAGGCGCTGAAGTGAAACTGTCGTTGGCTCGCAAATACTGGAGTTGGCGATGGTTCTACGATGACTCAAAGGGCGACCTGATGAACGACACCATAGTCACCACCGATGCCGACGGAAAGTTCAGCATTTACTACCCCACCAGCACATTCGGCAGCGACAATGACCGATGGAACTATGGCAGTTTCGAGGTGAAGGCAATCTGCACCAATAGTGCAGGTGAGACACAGGAAAGTGAAACACGCTTTATCCTGGGTCAGAGACGAGGCTTGGAGATAACAGGTTCTGACTTGAACTTCATCAACGACAAGCCCATCACAATTCCGGTGGTGTTCAACACGACAAACGACAGCGAGACAAGCGTACTATGCGCATATAAACTTGCCATTCTCAACTCAGATGAGAAAATTGAGAGCAACATGATTGCAAGCGGAACGTTTATGAGCGACAAACCGGTCATAGACCTGACCAAAGTGGCTTCCGGAGAATACACGCTACACGTGGAAATTGATGGCGACAAAAGTGCCGACAAAGACAAGGCAAAAATAGTGTTGTATCGCCCCGATGACAAGAAAGCCCCGATAGAAAACACTGTGATGTGGATACCCTCCAGCGGACGTAAGGTGGACGACAAAAACGTGGCACACATTACCATCGCCACCAGCACACCCGAATCGCACATCTACTACATTGCCCGCTCGCGCACCGAAATAGTAAGCCAAGGATGGTTGCACTACAAGCCGGGCATCCACACGCTTAAATTACAAATCCCTAATAAGCCGGACGAATTCCTTAATGTAGAGTTCAATAGCGTGTACTCATCCATTTGCAATAATGAGGCCGTGACAATGTTATCGGAGAAAAACATTCAAAAGGTGGAACTGAAAGTCACCTCTTTCCGAGACCGCCTCACCCCCGGCGACAAAGAGACATGGACATTCCAACTGGCCGACAAGGACGGCAATCCACGAAACGGTGCGGTGCTCATTGCACTGACGAACAAAGCTGTGGAGAAGATAGAGGAAAACAAGTGGGGATTCAATTATGTTCCATACAATTCTTTCCGCCCGTACTATCTGTACGGGACGCACACATGGAACAGCTATGTGTGGACCAGCAATGAATGGCGGGCCAAGCAACAAAACACCTACCGCTTTACCGAACCGGAGTTATATATGTACGACCAATATAGCATTTTCGGCATGGCTCTTGAATACGGCACTGATTACAGAATGGTTCTGGGCGCGGGGGCTACAGCTAGGCCCAGAATGTATATGTCAAAGAATGCCTCGATGGCCGACGATGCTATGCCAGTGGCATTAGAGGAAGCGAGTTCAGATTTCGGAGCTGCCGACATGGAAAGCGGAGAAATAGCAGACCGTGCCGCGCTTGACAACGTGCAAGTCCGTGAAGGCGACGTGAAAACTGCAGTGTGGCAGCCACTTCTCACCACCGATGAGAAGGGTAACCTAAAGGTGGAATTTGAGGTTCCGGCCACAAACTCCACATGGATAATGAAAGCCATAGGCTACACCAGCGAGTTGCTCATCAGCAACATAAGCAAAGAGACCATGACTCAGAAGCCAATTATGGTTAAGCCAAGTGTGCCCCGCTTTGTACGCCAAGGCGACAAGTGCAGCCTCGCCGGAGTGATTCAGAACGCTACCGAAACCGACAAAGAGTGTGATGCAGTGATAGAACTGTTCAACCCACGCACCGGTGAGATAGTAAGCACTCGCACGTTCCATGACACTGTGGGTCCGCGAGGCACCAAGCCCGTAAATATTGAGTGGGAAGTGACCGATTCACTCCCGTTCATCGGTTTCAGAGTGAAAGCCGCAACAGGCAACTTCGGTGACGGAGAGCAGGTGATGATACCGGTACTATCTTCAATATCACCAGTGATAGAAACACAGCCCTTCTACATTGACGCCGCCACGCCTAAATTCTCGTTCCGCCTACCGCAATTCACCGACGACGCACGTGTAACGCTTGAATACTGCGACAACCCAGTATGGTACTGCGTAACCGCGCTGCCTACCATCTTCGACAAGAATTACGGCATCACCACCCTGCTCGCTCATAACCTGTTTGCTATCAGTGTGGCACGCGGTGTGGCAAAGTCACAGCCAAATATCAAGGAAGCCACTGATTACTGGCTGGCAAATCAGCAAGACTCCACACTGGTGTCGATGCTGAGCCGCAACAGCGATCTCAAGATAGGCACCTTGCTGGCATCGCCATGGATTAACGACGCTGAGCGCCAGACACTGAGGATGAGTAAGATAGGCGAACTGTTCGACGAGGAACAAATGACCGTCGAAACCGACCACATTATCCGCTCGCTACAGCAACTGCAAATGAGTGACGGCGGCTGGACGTGGTTCTTCTATCCCGGTTGCACATCATCGGTCTATACTACCGGCACCGTACTGGAACTGCTGGGCGAGGTTAAGCATCTGGGATTCCTCACCGATGACAGTCGCCTTACTGACATGATAGAAAAGGGCGTTAAATACTACGACGAGAAAATGCTCGAACTATATCAGAAGCAGTTGAAGCAGGATAAGAAGAATCACTCCGGATTCGCAGATTACGTGTATATCCGCAGCATGCATCAGGAGGTGAAACTTCCGAAAGATAACGCTGAGATGATGATGAACTGCCTCAAAGCCATGTCGAAAGACTGGAAAGGCACGTCGATGGGCAACAAGGCATACTATGCGCTGGCACTCAACCGCAACGGATATGAAAAGGTAGCCAAAAGTATTATGCAGTCGATACGCGAATATGCCATAACCAAGCCGGCCACAGGAACATACTGGGACAGCCTCGACTGGGGATGGCATAACAAAGTGAGCATAACAGCCACCATACTTAACGCCATGGCAGAAGTGGATCCGCGTACTGAAGAGATAGACAACGTGCGCAAATGGATGTTGCTGAACAAGCAAAGCAATGACTGGGGCGGTTCAAGTCTTGCCGCACATGCGGTTTACGCATTGCTCACGAGCGGCAGCAAGTGGCTGGAGCGCAACGGCAAGCCACATATATCCATTGCAGGAAACACGCTGAAAGTGGACAAGGCCGATGAATATCTGGGCTACTTCCGCCATGAAATAGAAGCGACGTCGGGCGCAGAGGTCAAGATTGAGCGGAGCGGAGCAAGTCCTGCCTGGGGAGCGGTCTATAGCCAGTTCCACGCGCCGATGACTCAGATTAAGGAAGTTAGCATAGATGAGCTGTCGATAAGCAAGGAATACTATGTGTACGCTACCGATGGGTCGCTCCATGCCGCCACCGAGTTCAAGGTGGGAGACAAAGTACAGGTGCGCACAGTCATCAAGACCAACAAGGACTTGGAATACGTGACCGTTACCGACGAACGCGCGTCATGCTTCGAGCCGGTGGACCAGATTTCGGGCTACCGGTATGCCGACCGTGCTTATTACTACCTTGAGACCAAAGACTCAACGACGAACTTGTTCTTCAGTTACCTTGGCAAGGGGACAAAGATAATAAGTTATGACGTGTATGTGACAGCTCCGGGTGAATACAACGCGGGTATAGCCACGGCACAATGCCAGTACTCACCGCAGATAGCAGCCCACTCAGCGGGAAAGACCGTTGTGGTGAAATAAGCAACAGACATAAGCAGAATATTGAGTGAGCCCCGAAGCGCAGATTTGCTTTAGGGCTCACTCCTGATTATTATTGGGCTTATAGCAAGAAGTTCAAACGCACTTATCGCTAAAGTGCTTCCAAAGCGGTGCCAGCATCAAGGCTTGCGTCATGTCGCCACTGCGCATCATTGCCAGCAACTCTTCTTCACTGAAAAGCAGGACTTCTATGTCTTCACTTTCGTCGAGGTGCTGCGCGCTCACGCGCTCCACGCCACGAGCTACGAAGCAGTAAGTGTAATTATTACAGATACTGGGATTCTGACAGATTTTCATCGTCAGCGACCATTTCCCCCCAGCATATCCAGTCTCTTCCAGGAGTTCACGGCGTGCAGCCTCTTCGGGGTTCTCCCCCGCCTCGCTAACACCGGCGCAAAGTTCCACCTCAATCTTATCGAGACCATGACGGTACTGACGAATGAGCACATACTTGCCATCAGCCGTGATGGCAATCACGTTAACCCAGTCGGGGTATTCCAGAACATAGTGTTCCGGATTGATAACCCCGTTAGGCAACTGTACCTTATCGACACGAGCGGTGAGCCACGGGCGCCGAATTATATATTTTGACTCGAGAGTTTTCCATTTTTCCATATTATCATCGTTTTATAATGAACAAGAAATGCCGTCATGGCCAGTTCTGGACCACAACGGCTTTACGATTCTTGAAAGCTCGGTAGCGTGATTAGTTCTTATAAACGCTATCGCTCACGGTAAGGCTGTAACGCCCTTTAGCGCGACGACGAGCAAGTACCTTGCGACCGTCGGCTGTTGCCATACGATGACGGAAACCGTGCTTGTTAGCTTTCTTGCGATTTGATGGTTGGAATGTACGTTTCATCTTTATACTCGTTTAAAATTTTTCTTTTTTTGCGGTTGCAAAATTAGTTACTTTTTTGAAAATACACAAGTGTGAGCGTATTTTATTGCAAAAGTTTTTGCAAATTTTCTGTAATTCAACTAATTTTGCAGAAGAAAAAGAAAATTCATTAATAATAACACGAATAAATAATTATGATTAACGCTCAAGACATCAAGAACGGAACATGTATCCGCTTAGACAACAGTCTGTACTTCTGCATCGAGTTTCTGCACGTAAAACCGGGTAAGGGAAACACCTTCATGCGTACAAAGCTGAAGAATGTGGTTGACGGACGAGTTTTGGAACGTCGCTTCAACATCGGCGAGAAACTGGAAGACGTGCGCGTGGAGCGCCGCCCCTATCAGTACCTCTACATGGATGGAGATGACGCAATCTTCATGAACCAGGAGACTTACGAACAAATCCCCATCAGCAAAGAACTGATTACCGGAGCCGACTTCATGAAAGAAGGTGATGTAGTGGAGGTGGTAACCGATGCTTCAACCGAGAGTGTACTTTTCGCCGAGATGCCTATCAAGACCGTGCTCGAAATCACCTATACAGAGCCCGGAGTTAAGGGAGACACTGCTACCAACACACTGAAGCCCGCAACAGTGGAGACCGGTGCGACAGTTCGCGTGCCGCTATTCATCAACGTAGGCGAGAAGATAGAGGTTGACACCCGCGACGGCTCTTACGTGAACCGCGTTCGTTAAGCGAGATTACAATCAAGGACTTAAAAGAGGGTGTGTCATAATTCAGTTATGGCTCACCCTCTTTGCAAATCAACCGTC
>CALAVE010000061.1 GCA_937892215.1 uncultured Porphyromonadaceae bacterium | reverse complement strand
ACGTTGACTGCCCGGGACACGCCGACTATGTGAAGAACATGGTAACTGGTGCTGCCCAGATGGACGGCGCAATCGTTGTGATTGCCGCTACCGACGGTGTGATGCCTCAGACTCGTGAGCACATCCTGCTGGCTCGCCAAGTAAACGTTCCGCGTCTGGTTATCTTCCTGAACAAGTGCGATAGCCCCGATGTTGACGAGGAAATGATTGAGCTCGTTGAGATGGACGTTCGTGAACTCCTTTCTGAGTATGAATATGACGGCGACAACACTCCTGTTATCAAGGGTTCGGCACTGGGTGCTCTGAACGGTGAGCAGAAGTGGGTTGATAAGGTTATCGAGCTGATGAACGCTGTTGACGAGTGGATTCCACTGCCTCCGCGCGACATCGATAAGCCGTTCCTGATGCCGGTTGAGGACGTGTTCTCAATCACAGGTCGTGGAACAGTGGCTACCGGCCGTATCGAGACTGGTGTTGTTAAGGTTGGTGATCCTGTTCAAATCATGGGTCTTGGCGCTGACATGAACTCAACTGTAACTGGCGTTGAGATGTTCCGCAAGCTGCTTGAGCAGGGCGAGGCTGGTGACAACGTAGGTCTGCTTCTCCGTGGTATCGACTACAAGAAGATCAAGCGCGGTATGGTAGTTTGCCATCCGGGACTTGTTAAGACTCACGACGAGTTCACAGCATCTGTGTATATCCTGACCGCTAAGGAAGGTGGCCGTCACACTTCGTTCCGTAGCCACTATCGTCCTCAGTTCTATATCCGCACACTCGACGTGACCGGTGAAATCACTCTTCCGGAAGGCGTTGAAATGGTGATGCCGGGCGACCACGTGGAAATCCGCGTTAAGCTGATTGAGCCGGTTGCTTGCAGTGAGGGTCTTCGCTTCGCTATCCGCGAGGGTGGCCGCACCGTGGGGTCGGGTCAGATTACAAGCATTATCGAATAATACGGTAGTTTGATATTAATCGGCTGTGGCAGCCGTCACAGCCGATATTTACGGGAATAGCTCAGTTGGTAGAGCGACGGTCTCCAAAACCGTAGGTCGTGAGTTCGAGCCTTACTTCCCGTGCAAGAGAAACAAAGAGAGATGAAAAAGATATTCAAGAAACTACTTACGGATATAGAGGAGTCTTATAACGAACTCGTTCATAAGGTATCCTGGCCGACCAAGAGTGAACTTGCCAACAGTACGGTGATGGTCATGGTTGCTTCCATCGTGATAGCACTGATAATACTGATAATGGATCAAGTTATCAACTACGGAATGCATCTTATTTACGGCTTAACCGCCTAAATGAAGCGGATTAGCCCCTCCGAGCTTCTTGCGCAAGACTTGAATGAGCCGTGCGTATGTGAGGAGCTGAACTGCGAGTGACGGTGAAGAACGTAACGGAGATGCGCCGAGATGCGGCAGGAACTCACTAAATCAACTATCAAACTTTAAGAGTAGCAAATCAATGGCTGAAGAGAAGAAAAACTGGTACGTGTTGCGTGCCATTTCAGGAAAAGAGACTAAGGTTAAGGAGATGCTCGATGCGGCATGCAAGAACACCGACCTTGGCAAGTATCTTTTTCAAGTTTTGATTCCTACGGAGAAGGTTTATACAACACGTGCCGGCAAGAAGGTTCTGAAAGAGAAGAACCTGCTTTCGGGCTATGTGTTTGTGCAAGCCGACTTGAAGGGAGAGGTTGAAGACTATCTTCGCAACACCACTAACGTGATTGATTTCGTTCGTACACGCGACGCGGCGCATCGCCCGGAACCTGTGCGTGAGAGCGAAATCGCACGTATGCTCGGTGCCGCCGAGATTGAGGCCGAGAACGCCGAGCGTGCCAGCGATTTCATCGTTGGTGAGGACGTGAAGGTGAACTTCGGCCCGTTCAGTGGGTTTACGGGTGAGATTGAGGAGGTGATGCCCGACAAGCGCAAGCTTAAGGTATCGGTTAAGGTATTCGGTCGCCCGACGCCTCTTGAGTTGGACGTAACGCAAGTGGATCGTGTGTGACAGATGCGGTGAAGTTACGAGCGTCGCGAGTTATGCACGAAATAATCAATTAACAAACAAATTAGAGAGAAATGGCTAAAGAAATTGCTGGACAGATCAAATTGCAGATTAAAGGCGGAGCTGCAAATCCTTCGCCTCCAGTGGGGCCCGCTTTGGGTTCCAAGGGAATTAACATCATGGACTTTTGCAAGCAATTCAACGCCCGTACTCAGGCGAGCGGAGGTAAGATTCTGCCGGTTGTAATCACTTATTATGCCGACAAGAGTTTTGACTTCATCGTAAAGACATCGCCCGTTCCGGTGCAGCTCATGGAGGCTGCTAAGGTTAAGGGTGGTTCCGGCGAGCCTAACCGTCGTAAGGTGGCTTCCGTGACCTGGGACCAGGTGAAAGCGATTGCAGAGGACAAGATGCCAGATTTGAACTGTTTTACATTAGCCTCGGCTATGAAGATGGTAGCTGGTACAGCAAGAAGTATGGGTATCACTGTAAAGGGTCAATTCCCTGAAAACATTTAAACTTCAATTGAAATGAGTAAACTTACAAAAAATCAGAAGTTAGCTGACGCGAAAATTGAAGCTGGGAAAAGTTACACTCTTGAGGAAGCTGCAGCATTGCTGAAAGAAATCACTTTCACCAAGTTCGACGCTTCTGCTGATATCGATGTACGTCTTGGTGTAGATCCTCGCAAGGCTGACCAGAATGTCCGCGGTGTGGTATCTCTGCCTCACGGAACGGGCAAGACGGTGCGCGTGCTTGTACTTTGCACAGCCGATGCGGAAGCAGCCGCTAAAGAAGCCGGTGCTGACTATGTTGGTCTCGATGAGTACCTTGAGAAAATCAAGGGCGGATGGACCGACGTGGACGTGATAATTACTCAGCCTCAGATAATGGGTAAACTTGGTCCCTTGGGCCGCATCCTCGGTCCCCGTGGCTTGATGCCGAACCCCAAGAGCGGAACGGTAACTCCCGATGTAGCGAAGGCTGTAAAAGAAGTGAAACAAGGAAAGATCGACTTTAAGGTTGATAAAAAAGGTATAGTGCACACTTCGGTAGGTAAGGTGTCGTTTGAGCCACAGAAGATTAAGGAGAACGTTCAGGCGTTCATCCAGACTCTGATTAAGCTAAAGCCTAATACTGCCAAGGGTACTTATATTAAGAGCGTTTATCTTTCAAGTACTATGAGTCGTGGCATTAAGGTGGATGTAAAGTCAATTGATGCCTAAAGATTAAAGAAAGGAAAAGAACAATGAGAAAGGAAGATAAAGCGATACTTATTGAGTCGATAAAGAATACGCTGAGCCAATACAGCGTAATATACATGACCGACACCAGCACGCTCAACGCTGAGCGCACAACGGCTCTGCGCCGCGCGGCATTCGGCGCCGACGTGAAGCTGATGGTCGTGAAGAACACCTTGTTGAAGAAGGCTATGGAGCAGTCCGACGTGGACTACTCAGGTCTTTATCCAGCCCTGGCCGGGTCCACCACGCTGATGCTCAGCAATGTGGGTAATGCACCGGCTAAACTGATTAAGGGATTCCGTCAGAAGAAAGAGACTATTCCCGCACTGAAAGCCGCTTATGTTGAAGAGACCGTATATCTGGGTGAAGATCAGCTGGAGGTACTGGCCAACATCAAGAGCAAGAACGAACTTATCGCCGACGTTGTGGCATTGCTGCAGTCGCCTGCTAAGAACGTGATTAGCGCACTTCAGAGTGGTGGTAACACTTTGCACGGAGTACTTGAGACATTATCAAACAAAGAATAAAAATAATAACAACAATTAAATCATACGAAAATGGCAGATTTAAAAGCTTTTGCAGAACAATTAGTTAATCTTACAGTTAAGGAAGTTAACGAACTTGCTCAAATTTTGAAGGACGAGTATGGCATCGAGCCCGCCGCTGCAGCTGTTGCTGTTGCTGCTACGGGTGCTGCCGGTGGCGCTGCTGCCGCTGAGGAGGAGAAGACATCGTTTGACGTGGTTCTCCAGGAGGCTGGTGCAGACAAGCTGAAAGTTATCAAGTTAGTGAAGGAACTCACAGGTCTTGGTCTGAAGGACGCTAAGGATCTCGTTGACAAGGCTCCTGGCGTGCTCAAAGAGGCTATGCCTAAGGCTGAGGCAGAGGGCATGAAGAAGCAACTCGAAGAGCTCGGAGCTAAAGTTGAACTTAAATAATAATACCTGATAACCCAGGTATATAGGTTAAGATTCCTCAGTGCCTGACGAATCTTAACCTTTTTGTGTCATATTTAAGATTTGAGTTCACTTAATTTATTTTTCAATGTCAGTTAAAAAACAAAAACGAGTAAATTTTGCGCGCGTAAGGAATCCCTATCCATATCCCGATTTCCTGGACGTGCAATTACAATCTTTCAGAGATTTTCTGCAGATAGATACCCCAACTGAAAAAAGAAAAAACGAGGGACTCTATAAAGTGTTTTCCGAGAACTTCCCCATTGCGGACACTCGGAACAACTTTGTGCTGGAATTTCTGGACTATTACATCGACCCTCCCCGTTACACGATCGACGAGTGCCTGGAGCGCGGTCTGACTTACAATGTGCCTCTGAAGGCAAAATTGAAGCTCTACTGCACCGACCCGGATCATGAGGACTTTGCCACTGAGGTGCAGGATGTGTACCTGGGTGCGATACCTTATATGACCGATAAGGGTACGTTCGTCATTAACGGAGCAGAACGCGTGGTGGTTTCACAGCTACACCGCTCACCGGGTGTGTTCTTTGGCCAGAGTATTCACGCTAACGGCACAAAGCTCTATTCGGCTCGCATCATACCGTTCCGCGGCTCTTGGATTGAGTTCGCTACGGACATTAACAATGTGATGTATGCCTATATCGACCGCAAGAAGAAACTTCCTGTGACCACGCTTCTGCGCGCCATAGGCCTTGAGGGAGATAACGATATCATCAAGATATTCGGGCTTGCCGAGGAAATTAAAGTTAGCAAAACCAACCTTAAGAAAGTGGTGGGGCGCAAGCTGGCGGCTCGCGTGCTTCGTTCGTGGATTGAAGATTTCGTGGACGAGGATACCGGTGAGGTGAACCAGATTGAGCGTAATGAGGTAATCATAGACCGCGATGTGGAAATCCAGACCGAGAACATCCAGGAGATACTGGACTCTGGCGTGGAGACTATCCTGCTTCACAAGGACGACGTGAACACGGGTGACTATCAGATTATCTTCAACACCCTGACGAAAGACACGTGTAATAGTGAAAAAGAGGCTATTAACTACATCTACAGGCAGCTGAGAAACGCGGAGCCACCCGACGATGCGAGTGCCCGTGAGGTAATCAACAATCTGTTCTTCAGCGAGAAGCGTTACGACTTGGGCGACGTGGGCCGGTTCCGTATCAACAAGAAACTGGGCCTGGACACGCCGGAAGACGTTCGTGTGCTTACCAAAGAGGACATCATTGAGATTATCAAGTATCTCATAGGCCTGATTAACAGCAAGACCGACGTTGACGACATCGACCACCTGAGCAATCGTAGGGTTCGCACCGTGGGCGAGCAGTTGTATAACCAGTTCGGCGTGGGACTGGCTC
Source organism: uncultured Porphyromonadaceae bacterium (assembly GCA_937892215.1). GTDB lineage: Bacteria > Bacteroidota > Bacteroidia > Bacteroidales > Muribaculaceae > Sodaliphilus. The sequence continues at coordinate 73,550 of CALAVE010000061.1, read as the reverse complement.
GTATGGCCCGCACCATCCGTGAGCGCATGAACGTTCGCGACAATGAGGTGTTTGCGCCCATCGACCTGATTAACGCCAAGACCATTTCGTCGGTAATCAACACATTCTTCGGCACCAATGCCCTGTCGCAGTTCATGGATCAGACCAACCCGCTGGCCGAGATTACCCACAAGCGCCGTATGTCGGCGTTGGGCCCCGGCGGCCTGTCGCGTGAGCGTGCGGGCTTTGAGGTGCGCGACGTGCACTACACCCATTATGGTCGTCTGTGTCCTATCGAGACACCTGAAGGCCCCAATATCGGTCTGATTTCGTCGCTTTGCATCTATGCCAAGATTAATAAGTTAGGATTTATTGAAACCCCGTACCGCAAGGTGGATGCAGGCAAGGTGGACCTTGACAACAACGACATCGTTTACCTCACCGCCGAGGAGGAAGAGGGTAAGATAATAGCTCAGGGTAACGCACCGGTAAGCAAGGACGGCGACTTTGAGTCGAACCGCATTAAGGCTCGTCTGGATGCCGACTTCCCGGTGGTATCGCCCGAGCAGGTGGACTACATGGACGTGTCGCCGCAGCAGATAGCTTCGATAGCTGCCGCTCTGATTCCGTTCCTGGAGCACGACGACGCTAACCGCGCGCTGATGGGCGCCAACATGATGCGTCAGGCAGTGCCGCTGCTGCGCAGCGAGGCTCCTATCGTGGGCACTGGAATAGAGGCGCGTCTGGCTTATGACAGCCGCACTCAGATTCAGGCCGAGGGCGCCGGAGTGGTGGAATATGTTGACGCCGACGTGATTCGCATCCGCTACGACCGCACTGAGGAAGAGCAGTTCGTAAGCTTTGACGAGCCGGTTAAAGAGTACAAGTTGCCTAAGTTCCGGAAGACCAACCAGAGCACAACCATAGACCTGCGCCCCATCTGCGAGCGTGGTCAGCGTGTGAAAGCCGGCGATATCCTTACTGAGGGTTACTCCACTCAGGATGGTGAACTGGCGCTGGGACGCAACCTGAAGGTGGCTTACATGCCGTGGAAGGGTTATAACTACGAGGACGCCATCGTGATTAACGAGCGCGTGGTGCGCGAGGATATCCTCACGTCGGTACACGTTGACGAGTACACGCTGGAGGTTCGCGAGACCAAGCGAGGCATGGAGGAACTTACTAACGACATCCCCAACGTGAGCGAGGACGCGACCAAGGACCTGGACGAGCGTGGAATCATCCGCGTGGGCGCACACGTGGTGCCCGGCGACATCCTCATTGGTAAGATTACGCCTAAGGGCGAGAGCGACCCCACTCCCGAGGAGAAACTGCTTCGCGCCATCTTCGGTGACAAGGCCGGTGACGTGAAAGACGCGTCGCTCAAGGCTAACCCGTCGCTCAAGGGTGTGATTATAGGCACCCGCCTGTTCGCGCGCGCTCAGAAGCGCAAGCGCACCAAGGGCGGTGACCCCGAAATCCTGAAACTGGATGAGGAATACGGAGCAATCCAGGAGAAACTGCTCAACGAGTTGGTTGAGAAGCTGATGACCATTACTGAGGGCAAGATGTCGAGCGGAGTGAAAGACTTCCTCGACACCGAGATAATACCGCGTGGTGTGCGTTTCAATGCTGAGACGCTCAAGGGCATCAACTACGAGACCGTGAACCTGAGCAAGTGGACCAACGACGCTCACAAGAACAATATGATACGCGCCACTGTGATGAACTACCTGCGCAAGAGCAAGACCATCGACGCCGAGCTCCGTCGCAAGAAGTTCGATATCAGCATTGGCGACGAGCTGCCTTCGGGCATCATGCAGATGGCCAAGGTGTATGTGGCTAAGAAGCGTAAGATAGGAATCGGTGACAAGATGGCTGGACGCCACGGAAACAAGGGTATCGTTTCTCGCGTGGTGCGTCAGGAGGATATGCCGTTCCTTGACGACGGAACGCCTGTTGACCTGGTTCTTAACCCGCTGGGCGTGCCCTCGCGTATGAACTTGGGTCAGATTTTCGAGGCCGTTCTGGGCTGGGCCGGACGAGAACTGAACGTGAAGTTCGCCACTCCAATCTTCGACGGAGCAAGTCTCGACGACTTGAACGAGTGGACCGACAAGGCAGGCCTGCCGCGTGCCGGTAAGACATGGCTCTACGACGGCCACACCGGTGAGCGCTTCGACCAGCCCGCGACCGTGGGAGTGACCTACTTCCTGAAACTGGGTCACATGGTGGAAGACAAGATGCACGCACGTAGCATTGGCCCGTACTCTCTGATTACGCAGCAGCCTCTGGGCGGTAAGGCCCAGTTCGGAGGACAGCGCTTCGGAGAAATGGAGGTTTGGGCTCTTGAGGCCTTCGGCGCATCGCACGTGCTTCAGGAGATACTGACCGTGAAGAGCGACGACGTTACCGGCCGCAGCAAGACCTACGAGGCCATTGTGAAGGGTGAACAGATGCCCACTCCCAATATCCCCGAATCGCTCAACGTGCTTCTGCATGAGTTGAGAGGATTGTGTCTGAGTGTGAAACTTGATTAATAACGACTGTAAAAATCGCAAAATAAATGGCTTACAGAAAAGACAATAAGTCGAAGGGCGGTTTCTCCCGCATTTCTATCAGTCTGGCGTCACCCGACGAGATTCTGGAGAATTCCTATGGAGAAGTATTGAAGCCCGAAACCATCAACTACCGCACTTATAAACCCGAGCGCGACGGCTTGTTCTGCGAGCGCATCTTCGGTCCCGTAAAGGACTACGAATGCCACTGCGGAAAGTACAAGCGCATCCGTTACAAGGGAATTGTGTGCGACCGTTGCGGTGTGGAGGTGACCGAGAAGAAAGTGCGTCGCGAGAGAAGCGGCCACATCCAGCTGGTGGTGCCCGTGGCACACATCTGGTATTTCCGTTCGCTGCCCAATAAGATTGGCTACCTGCTGGGACTGCCCACCAAGAAGCTCGACTCTGTGATTTATTACGAGCGTTACATCGTAATCAATCCGGGCGGTGCTACTCTGGCCGACGGAACTCCGCTTCAGAAGGGCGACACGCTCAGCGAGGAAGAATACATGGAAGTGGTGGCGAATCTGCCCCACAATAGCGTGGCAAGCGACGAAGGCAACCAGGACCAGTTCGTGGCCAAGATGGGTGCCGAGGCTATCTACGACCTCCTGGCCGAGCTGGACTTGGACAGCCTGAGCTATGAACTTCGCGACCGTGCCGGCAAGGAGGGTTCTCAACAGCGCAAGACCGAGGCGCTGAAGCGACTGCAGATTGTGGAGTCGTTCCGCGCGTCGAAGGCTGTGAACCGTCCCGAATGGATGATACTGAAGGTGATACCGGTGATTCCCCCCGAGCTGCGCCCGCTGGTGCCGCTTGATGGTGGACGTTTCGCCACGAGCGACCTTAACGACCTGTATCGCCGCGTGATAATCCGCAACAACCGTCTGAAACGTCTCATCGAAATCAAGGCTCCCGAAGTGATTCTGCGCAACGAGAAGCGCATGCTTCAGGAGGCAGTGGACTCGCTGCTCGATAACACCCGCAAGTCCACAGCCGTGAAGAGTGAGGCCAATCGTCCGCTCAAGTCGCTCAGCGACAGCCTTAAGGGTAAGCAAGGACGATTCCGTCAGAACCTGCTCGGTAAGCGTGTTGACTACTCGGCACGTTCCGTGATTGTGGTGGGTCCTGAGCTGAACATGGGCGAATGCGGTATTCCTAAGGACATGGCGGCAGAGCTTTACAAGCCTTTCGTGATTCGCAAGCTCATAGAGCGCGGAATTGTGAAGACTGTGAAGAGCGCTAAGAAGATTGTGGACCGCAAGGAACCCGTGGTGTGGGATATTCTGGAGAACGTGATGAAGGGCCATCCGGTGCTTCTGAACCGTGCCCCGACACTGCACCGACTCGGTATCCAGGCGTTCCAGCCCAAACTCATCGAGGGTAAGGCAATCCAGCTGCACCCGCTGGCATGTACGCCGTTCAATGCCGACTTCGACGGTGACCAGATGGCAGTTCACTTGCCGCTGGGCAACGAGGCAATAGTGGAGGCACAGATGCTTATGCTAATGCCTCACAACATACTGAATCCCGCCAATGGTGAGCCTATCACCGTTCCTTCGCAGGATATGGTACTGGGTCTGTACTACATCACCAAGCTCCGTGCCGGCGTTAAGGGCGAGGGCCTTGTGTTCTACGGCCCCGAAGAGGCACAGATAGCGTTCAACGAGGGCAAGGTGGCCCTGAACGCCATCGTATCGGTGATGGTGGATGACATCGACGAGAACGGTAACCCGGTTAAGCGCCTTATGAAGGAAACTTCGGTGGGTCGCGTGATGTTTAACAACGTGGTTCCTAAAGAAATCGGCTACGTAAACCAGTTGATTTCCAAGGGCGCGCTCAAGGGTATCATCACCCGTGTGATTCGCAAGTGTGGTGTTCCGCGCTCGGCTCAGTTCCTCGACGACGTTAAGAACATGGGTTACTACTGGGCATTCAAGGGCGGCTTGTCGTTCAACCTGAACGATGTGCTTGTCCCCGAAGAGAAAGAAGCACTCATCAAGGAAGGTGACGAGCGCGTGGAAGAAGTGATGAACAACTACAACATGGGATTCATCACCAACAACGAGCGTTACCACCAGGTGATTGAAATATGGACCGACGTTAACCGCCGCATGACGGAAACGCTGATGAAGAAGATTTCCAGCGACCAGCAGGGCTTCAACTCAGTGTATATGATGCTCGACTCCGGAGCTCGTGGTTCTAAGGACCAGATACGTCAGCTCTCCGGTATGCGTGGCCTTATGGCCAAGCCGCAGAAGTCGGGCGTTGAGGGCGGTCAGCAGATTATCGAGAACCCGATTCTTGCCAACTTCAAGGAGGGTCTGTCGGTGCTGGAGTACTTCATCTCCACGCACGGTGCCCGTAAGGGTCTTGCCGACACGGCATTGAAGACAGCCGACGCCGGTTACCTGACGCGCCGCCTTGTGGACGTGGCTCACGACGTGATAATCACCGAGGACGACTGCGGAACTCTGCGCGGACTCGTTTGCCGCGAGGTGAAGAAGAACGATAACGTGGTGGCAACACTGGGCTCGCGTATCGTGGGACGTGTATCGGTTCACGACATCGTTGACCCCACCACCGAGGAGGTGATAGTGCAAGCCGGTGAGGAAATCTCCGACGACGCTGCCGAGCGTATCAACGCTTCGCCCATCGAGGCCGTGGAAATCCGTTCGGTGCTCACCTGCGAGGCTAAGCACGGCGTTTGCGCCAAGTGCTACGGCCGCAACCTGGCCAACCACCGTATGGTGCAGCGCGGCGAGGCTGTGGGTGTGATAGCGGCTCAGTCAATCGGTGAACCGGGTACGCAGCTTACGCTTCGTACGTTCCACGTGGGTGGTGTTGCCAGCAACATCGCTGCTGTGAGCAACCTCACCTCCAAGTACGACGGCCAGATACTCATCGACGAGTTGCGTACGGTGAAGGATAAAGACGGTGTGGACGTGGTGATAGGCCGCATGGCTGAGATGCAGATTGTGGACGCTAAGACCAAGATGCTTCTCACCAGCGCCAGCATTAACTACGGTTCCAAGCTCCACTTCAAGAGCGGCGACACCGTGAAGAAGGGCGACGTGATTAGCGAATGGGACCCGTTCAACGCTGTTATTGTCAGTGAAGTGAACGGTACGCTCAAGTTCAATAACCTCATTGAGGGCGTTACCTATCGCAATGAGTACGACGAAACATCGGGCAACAGTGAGAAGATTGTAATCGAGTCGAAAGACCGCACTCGCATCCCCGAGGCTCAGCTCTTCAACAAGAACGGTGAACTGGTTAAGACTTATTCACTGCCTGTGGGCGCTCACCTGATGTACGATGAAGGTGAGGAAATCACCGCAGGCGAGACATTCGTGAAGATACCGCGTGCCACCTCGGGCGGCGCCGGTGATATCACGGGCGGTCTGCCACGTGTTACCGAGCTGTTCGAGGCTCGCAACCCGTCGAATCCCGCTATCGTGAGCGAAATCGACGGTGAGGTGACCTTCGGCAAGATTAAGCGTGGTAACCGTGAGGTGCAAGTCACAAGCCGTCTGGGCGAAATCAAGAAGTACCTGATTCCGCTGAGCAAGCAGATACTGGTTCAGGAGAACGACTACGTGCGTGCCGGCACACCGCTTAGCGACGGCGCCATCACGCCGGCCGACATCCTGCGTATCAAGGGCCCCACGGCAGTTCAGGACTATATCGTGAACGAGGTGCAGGACGTGTACCGTCTGCAAGGTGTGAAGATTAATGACAAGCACTTTGAGGTGATAGTGCGCCAGATGATGCGCAAGGTGAACATTCTGGATCCGGGCGACACCCGCTTCCTGGAGACAGCCGTTGTGGATAAGCAGGAGTTCATGGAAGAGAACGACCGCATCTGGGGCAAAAAGGTGGTTACCGATGCCGGAGACAGCGACGAAGTCCAGGCCGGACAGATAATCACATCGCGCAAGTTGCGCGACATCAACTCTTCGCTCAAGCGCCGCGACATGAAGTTGGTTAAGGTCCGCGATGCAGTGCCCGCAACCAGCGAGCAGATACTTCAGGGTATCACACGCGCCGCTCTGCAGACTAAGAGCTTCATGAGCGCCGCATCGTTCCAGGAGACCACCAAGGTGCTGAACGAGGCTGCAATCAACGGCAAGACCGACAATCTGGAGGGTATGAAGGAGAACGTGGTTTGCGGTCACCTGATTCCGGCCGGAACCGGTCTGCGCGAGTTCAACACTCTGATTGTGGGCAACAAGGACGAGCTTGCTCGAGCCGAGATGTTCCGCGAGGAGGAAGAGGCCGTGGCTGTGGAGGAGTAAACTCCCGCAGCAACCGGCTGAAAATAAAATCAGTTGTAGGAAACAAATTAAATTTTCCATAGCAAATAGTTTTACCACCATGGGCGTGAGGCTCATGGTGGTTTTTTCATGGGGGAGCGATGCCGAGATTTTTAAATTTCAAAAAAAATAAGAAAATATTGCTTTTGAATAAAAAAATCATTAACTTTGGGGCTGAATAACTAAATTTCTTTTAGGTTGGCTTTGCCATACAGGCATTCCACTCTGAGGGAATAGTTTAGGCTAAGATTAAATGGACTATAATTCATAACATTGAGGAAAGACTAAATAATTCATAACCTAAGTATTAACCAATAAACTATTTTATTATGAAATTAAAAACTACTCTTTTAGCACTTTGCGCTTTAGTTGGACTTGGCGCATGGGCAGGAATTCCTGATGGAGTGGGTTTGGGAGGTCGAAACGCACTGGGCTTTCATGACCGTGCGTGGGAGATATTCTTCGACAACACACTTGTGACGCATTCCAAGCACGGAATCCTCAACTCACTTCAGTGGACTTGCACCGGTGCGACGACTCACGCTGAGGGTGCTACAACGCCAAGCGGCCAGTACATGAGCCGCAATGCGGCATTTGTCGCTGTAGCAGATGGCGGTGACGTGGTGTTCACTTCGCCGGTTGACTTCCAGGGACAAAAGGGCTGGTCCGGCCATCTATTCAAGTATGTGGCCATCACGGCCATCGTGACCAATCCCGACGGCGTTACGTCGGTTTTCCAGCCGGAGTTCAAGCTCCTTGGCTTCTCTGACAGAACCGATCCGGCTGAAGACGTGCGCGCGGCTTCAAACGACATCACTTTCTCGTTCGATGCGATGCCGAGTGGGGACAATGTCCAGACCGTATGGTCGAACACTAAGGACAATCAGGGCGTTTGCCTTTGCCGCCAGTTCCAGATCGTATTCCCCAATCTGCAGGCAGGAAGCGTTGTGAAACTTCTGGCTGCCGGCTTGTATTGCTCTTATGGCGAAGAGGTGCATCTGGCTGTGGAGCCTGAATCCACAGTCGGCGTTGACTGGTTCAACTATGACCTGGGTGCTCACGGACAGAGCTACTGGGGCACCGAGCACAACTCAGTAGCTGCCGCCAACGATACCGACGCTCCTAATGCTGTGCGCGTGGGTAAGGACTCGCTGGTGCAGGTAAGTGCAGTTGGTACAGCTACCATCGAAGGCGTCAACATCACAGGCCGTCCGAGCTACGACCGCTCACCGGCATGGGGCGACCCCAACACTTACCGTAACGGTAAGAACACCCTCACCAACGAGGAGGCACTGAAGACCTTCGGGCAGTGGTATAATTACACAATAGAGGTGACCGAGCCTTGCTACGCTAACCTGAACCTTGCTATCGGCGGAAGCTATTCCGAGTGGTGGAACGTGGCTAACGGCTGGGGCGGCAACGGCGACAACATCACCGGTCTGTCGGAAATGCCGGGTACCGTTTGGCCTCGCCGCTACTGTTTCTCCTACGTGCTGAGCGTTGACGGTAAGAACGTGAGCGTGGCCGACAACTACAAGAAGTATCCCACATTCTACAAGAAGGTGATACCTCCGGGCGGCTCTCTCGACGCTTCTCTGAAATATTCAGCGGAAGAGTTCCTTGCTCTGCTCGACAATCCCGATGAGTGGATTAACCTCCCCGCGACCGAAGCCAGTGCCGACACACTGCACCTGTGGCCCAGTGACATCTACTCTAACAATATGTGGGTTCCCTTCTCATCGGCTGAGAAGCATCCGGCTTTGGGCGACCAGTACGTGAACATACCTCTGAACGTGGGTAAGCACACGTTCCGTATCACGAAACTTACAGGAGCCAACGACTGCTTCGCAGGTTTCATCCTAAAGACAAGTGCTCCTGTTAACGCGGTGCAGACAGTGACTGTGAACCCCACCGGAATCAACAAACTTTCGGGCGACGCTCAGACTATATCTTACACCGTATCTCCGGCTGATGCCGACAATACCGCTATCACATGGTCTTGCGACAATGCCGACGTGGTTATCGTGGACAATGGCGACGGAACTGCCTCAATAAGTTATGTGGGCACGAGTGATGTCACTAACGTGACGGTGACTGCGACGGCCGCCGATGGTTTCGGCGCATCGGCTTCGCTGCTGGTAAAGCAGTGCAAGGTGAGTGCGGATAACTATCCCGCTGCCGAAGCAATCGGCACAGGTGTTGGCAAGGGCGTTAACTGGGTGTTCATCAGCGGAACAGTGCAGGGCGACCTCTCAACCAAGAACGTGGACGAGGCTAACCGTATCAACACACAGTGGACCGTGACAGGTGCTAAGGAAATCCGCAACAACGCGCACTCGAATGTTCACCGCTCATGGGCAGGTGCCGTGGCAGCCGGTGGCGACGTGGTCTTCTCTACCGAGCAGGAATCCGCGTTTAACGTGGCCGACGGCCGTGGCGGTCTCTTCCACGTGGCTGTTGTCACGTATAACGAGAACGGGTCTAACTCAGTGTTTGAGCCGCTTCTGCGACTGACCAACACTACTGACGGTTCCACCAATATCGTTAAGCTGGGTGTGGCTAAAGACAGCCCGAATCGCCAGGGGTTCACTGCAAAGAATCTGAACATTGGTCTGACGAGCAATCAATACAACAAGATTGAGGTTATCTTCCCCGACCTAGACGAGAACAGCGTGGTGAGTGTGACTGCATTCCAGCAAGATCTTCCCAACGAGCGCAGCCTCACTCCTAACGGTTCGGTTATTATACCAAGCCACATGTATGACCATGGCGGCAACGGCGTTGGCTACTGGAGCTATCAGGCCCGCGATAACTGGGAATCCACTCACTGGCGTCGTACCGACGTTGACAGCCTGCTGCTCACCGGTGGATACAATAGCGTGAATCTTACCGACGAGATGGCGGCTATGGGCGCTACAAGCGGTCTGGAATATGGCATCGTTGAGCAGTATCACGGCGCAGGCGGCTGGGGTGCTACTCCCGCCGATGTGAACGGTGGTCTGGAAAATGACGCTAACGGCTCTAATCCGTGGACACACGAGCAGGCGGCCAACTACTACGGCGCATGGTATAACTACACCGTCACTGTCCCTAACGATGTTTACGCGTCTGTTAACTTGGCTACATGCCAGCGCTGGGTTTACGCGCAGAGCGGAATTAACGGCAACGGTGACCATGGCGTAGTGCTCACTCCGGAAGGCAACAAGATGGTTTGGAGCCGTCGTTACGCGGGTGGCGCCTATGTGCTGAGCGTGGATGGTAACGTGGTGAAGACTAACCAGAAGTCTTACCCGAGCCTGCTGAGAAATCAGCGCACTATGTACGCTAACAAGGGCGTGGCCGGAACCGACTGTTGGGATAAGGCTGAGTTCTACGACGTTATCAATGACCCGACGCAGTGGACAAGCACACTGCTGCCCGACGGAACTGCTAACGACACTCTGTTCTGCTGGCCGAATCTCCAGTCAGCCAGTGAGGGTGACTATAATATGAACTGGTATGTGGACAAGATGGTTAACAGCGAGGCCGGAGACCAGTGGGTGATGATTCCGCTCAAGGCCGGTAAGCACACATTCCATTTCCAGAACATATTCGGTAACCGTCAGAGCATCGGAACTGTTGAAATCAAGGCAGGTGCCACAGTGGTGCCTGTGACCGAGCTGCGTGTGCGCAAGGGTAACACCAACATTGAAGAACTCGTGGAGGGTGAACCTGAGGAACTAACTTATCAGGTGGTGCCTAACACAGCAACCGTCAAGACTCTGAAGGTGGAATGCGACAACGACGAGGTGAAGGTTGTGGATAGTGGTGTTAACGCCCAAGGTATAGGTACGCTCACTATCAGCTACGAGCCCGCCGCAGAAGAGCCTGCCGGAGCACCTGCCCGCATCAAGCGTAAGGCAAATGCCGGTGAGACCACAATCACCATTTCGCCGGAGGATGCCTTCTCAGAGGCTGCTCCTATCGAAGTTAAGATTGCTTCGGTTTCGACCGGTGTTGAGGAACTCAAGGCCGATAAGGCTGTGGAGCGTGTACTCTACTACAACACTCTGGGTGTGGCAAGCGAAGAGCCGTTCAGTGGCGTTAACGTGGTTGTTACCACTTACACCGACGGTAGCAAGGCAACTCGCAAGGTTGTGAAGTAATAATCAGAGTAGAAAATACTCAGTGAAATATCAGGAGGGTGGTGCCCGTAGGGGGTGCCACCTTCCTTGCATTACACCTGAATCGGCCACAATGGGTCTTGCCGTGATTGTGACAGATGGTTTTGGCTCTATCCCAAATCGGCCATTAGGCCGACAAAAGGCTGTTTAAGAAAGTCTATTTATGCCACAACAGTTTTCTTTCGGCATCTTGCTTCAGAAATTGTCTCGCCATAGCCCGCTATGCCTTCGACAATCTCTTCGCAATCTTCTCAAAATAAAATCTGTTCTGACATAAATACTAATGACCGATTCGGGATTATCCGTTGCTATTGTTCAAAAAAAACAGTAACTTTGTGGCGGATTTGGTGCCGCCCTGTTGTGGGCGGTGAAAAGGGAACGGGGTGCGAGTCCCCGACAGTGTCCGCTGCTGTGAGTTATCTTCTTCCGTGAGCCTGTGAGGCCGCGTGAAGCACGCGAGTTGCAAAATCCACTGCCATTGCCAGTCACGAGGCGCGATGCCAAGTGTGGACGGCTGAAAACGACGGGAAGGTGCGGCCGCGTGGTGTGAAAGCGAGAGAGCGAGTCAGAAGACCTGCCAGGTCACGATGGTTTTAACCGCCTTCGGGAACAAGGGCGTTAAGGCAGAAGTTATGCGTTTTTACAGAACATTACTATTATTGCTGACCGTGGCCGTTACGGCTATGTGTACCTGCGCTCAGGACAGCGTGGGCCGCTTGCCGAGTAGGCTCGACTCCATGCAGTATCTGAGCAACGTCACGGTGTACGCCACCCGGCCATACGCGGAGGTGATTCCGGCGCAGACGCTCAGCGGCAAGCAACTGGAGCGGCTAAACAGCCACTCGGTGGCCGATGCCGTGCGCTACTTTGCCGGTGTGCAACTCAAGGACTACGGCGGCGTGGGCGGCATCAAGACTGTGGATATGCGCAGCATGGGCAGCAACCACATGGGCGTGTTCTACGACGGCATCCAGTTGGGCAACGCTCAGAACGGGCAGATTGACCTGGGTAAGTTCTCGCTCGACAACATCGATGAGATTTCGCTCTATAACGGGCAGAAAAGCGAGATTTTCCAGCCCGCGCGCGACTTCGGCTCGGCCGGAAGCATCTATCTGCGCACTCGTCGCCCCGTGTTCAGCGACGGTAAGCGTCACAATCTGAACGTCACGTTCCGCACCGGCTCATTCGGTCTGGCTAACCCATCGGTGCGCTGGGAATGGAAAGCCGGCGAGCGTGTGAGCGTGGCTCTGAACGCTGAATACACCTTTGCCACGGGGCGCTACAAGTTTCGTTATCACAAGGTCTTCAGTGACGGCACGCTTGCGTGGGACACCACGGCGGTGCGCCAGAACGGCGACATCGGGGCGCTACGGGTGGAAGGCACAGTATTCGGCCACACCGACTGTGGTCTGTGGAACGCTAAGGTATATTACTACGACAGCGAGAAAGGCATTCCCGGTGCCATAGTGAACAACGTGTGGAAGGCGTCGCAGCGACAGTGGGACCGCAACTTCTTCGCCCAGGGTCGTTACCAGACCCGTGTCACCGACCGATACGAACTGATGGTGAACGCCAAGTACGCGCGCGACTATATGCGCTATCTCAACCCCGACACCACGCTGATGTATCTCGACAATAAGTTCTGGCAGGACGAGGCTTATTTGTCGGCGGCCAATAAGGTGGAGCTGCTTCGCGACTGGGCTGTGAACCTTAGTGTGGATTACAAGTGGAACTACCTGAACTCCACGCTCACCAACTTCTCGTACCCCACGCGCCACACGCTGCTGAGCGCGCTGGCTACGGCCTACACTATCGGCGGACTCAAGGCTCAGGCGAGCCTGCTCTATACCCTGGTGAACGACCGCTACAGCAGCCGTTACAACGGCGATGTGCTGGCACGTCACAGCAAGTCCCTGAACAAGTGGACTCCGGCTGTGTTCCTCAGTTACCGCCCCATGGAGGCGCACGACCTGAACATTCGCGCCTTCTACAAGAAGATATTCCGGATGCCCACGTTCAACGACCTGTATTACACCGACATAGGCAATGCTTCGCTCAATCCGGAGTATGCCCACCAGTGGAACGTGGGACTGCAGTACCAGCGGATGAGCGACACCGACTTCGTGAGCGCGTTGCGACTCACTGCCGACGCGTACTACAACCGTGTGACCGATAAGATAATAGCCATACCCAAGGGCAACGGGCAGTACCGCTGGATGATGATGAACATAGGCACCGTGAAAATTCGCGGAATTGACCTTACGGCACGCATTGCTATGCGGCTAACACGCGAACTCACGCTCGACGGGACGCTCAATTACACCTATCAGCGGGCGCAGGACTATACCGACCCTACCGACACCGGCGATGGCGGAACATATCGCGGCCAGATAGCGTACATCCCTTGGCACAGTGGCAGCGCGGTGGCACATCTGGGCTGGCGCGAACTGGACGTGAACTACAGTTTCATCTACGTGGGTGAGCGTTATCACGCAAGTTCCAATATCAAGGCTAACTATGAGCAACCGTGGTACACCCACGACCTTTCGGCCGGTTACCGCCTGCGTCTGGGCAAGACTTCGCTCAGGATTACGTGCGAGGTGAACAATGTGCTCAATCAGCAGTACGATGTGATTCACAACTACCCCATGCCGGGACGGAATTACAAACTGATTCTGAAATACGATATCTGAAATGAGACCCCGACACAACATATTACTGCTTATGTGCGCCGTTGCCCTGCTGGCCGGGTGCCGTCACGACGACGTGATATTCATTCCTGAGCAGGTGAGTGTGACTCAGCCCGAATATACCGACATCGAAGGGTTCTACCTGCTTAACGAGGCCAATATGAACAGCAATAAGTGCACACTCGACTACTATGACTACCGCACCGGCGTGTATATGCGCAACATCTATGCCTCGGCCAATCCCGACGTGCCCATGGAACTGGGCGATGTGGGCAACGACATTGCCATCTATGGCAGTCGCCTCTATGCCGTGATTAACTGCTCTAACAAGGTGGAGGTTATGGATGCGCGCACCACGCGGCGCATCGGTCAGGTGGATATCCCCAACTGCCGCTACATAAAGTTTCACAAGGGCTTTGCCTATGTCACCAGTTATGCCGGTGAGGTGATTATTGACCCCAATTACGAGCAGACGGGCTATGTGGCAAAGGTGGATACCGCAACGCTGCAGGTGGTGGCGCGATGCGAGGTGGGCTTCCAGCCCGATGGGATAGAAATCAGCGAGGGAAAAATATTCGTGGCTAACTCGGGCGGCTACATGGTGCCCAACTACGAGAACACGATATCGGTTATAGACCTGGAGACATTCCGCGAAGAGGAGCGCATTCCCATAGCCAAGAATCTGCATCGGCTCATTCAGGATAAGCGGGGCATACTGTGGATTTCGGCGCGCGGTGACTATTACACCGAGCAGAGTGACATATATGCCTACGACATCCGCAAGCACCGGCTGGTTAAGCGTATGGATTGCCGCGTGAGCAACTGGTGTATGGATGGCGACTCGCTATATGTGATCAGTGCCGAGTGGAGCGAAATAACCCAGCGGTACGATGTTAGTATGACGCTAATCAACACTGTGACGATGGACGTGGTGAATAATAGCCTAATCGACCCCGATACGGCTAAAAAAATAGTGATGCCTTATGGGATAGCCGTGAATCCGGAAACTAAGGATATCTATGTTACCGACGCAAGGGACTACTATAACCCGGGACGGCTCTTCGCCTTTGACCGCGACGGGAACTTCCTGTGGCGGGTGACTACGGGCGACATTCCGGCGCACATAGTGTTCCTGGGTAAAAACCTAAATGAGAATTAAGCGTGCTTTATGCAATGATAAAATACTGAACTGTGATGAGAAAATTATTATTGATATTAATGCTTACCGTGGCAATGGCGCTGAGTGCCAACAAGCCCTACGTAACCCGCATTTACGATTACGTGCCTGCGCCGGGGCAGTTCGTTAACGTCATTCCCACGTATGAGGACGGTTTCACGAAACAAGATATGCTCGACAAGGTGGCTGAGAAGATTTGCGGCTATGAGGACAAGAGCGGAAACACCGTGATTGCCGACAGTTACATCACGCTGGGCGCCTTCGGAGGTTATGTGGTATTCGGTTTCGACCACCCGGTAGTGAATCGTGCGGGGGAGAAAGACCTGAAAGTGAGAGGGAACTCGTTTGGTAGTACCAACGTGTCAGGTGGCGGTAGCAGCGAGCCGGGAATAGTGATGGTGAGCCGTGACGACAACGGCAACGGGGAACCTGATGACGCGTGGTACGAGATTGCCGGCAGCATGCACTCCAGCCCCAAGTTGAAGCGAGGTTACGAGATAACTTACTATCGCCCCACGATAGGCGACGACTGGGAAGACGCGGCCGAGCAGGTGCGCTGGACCAGCAACGACCCCGACAGTCTGCGCGAAGGCTACATCGACCAGATGCGCAAATACCTGCACTATCAGACCTACTGGCCCATGTGGCTGCGCGACAAGTCCACACTCACTTTCTGTGGCACCAAGTTGCCTAATAACGCCGTGAACAACGGCACCGCCGACGCACCTTACTACGTGCTCATGTATCTGGGGTGGGGCTACGTCGATGACCTGCCCAATTCTGCGGACCCGGGTCTGGACTTGGACTGGGCTGTGGATGAGGACGGCCATCGCGCTTATCTGGACCATATCGACTTTGTGAAGGTCTATACCGGCGTGAACCAGAAGTGCGGATGGCTGGGCGAGACTTCAACCGAGGTGGCCGGTGCCGAGGATCTGCACCCCGATGAACCGCTGCCGGTTATGGGCGACGTGAACGGTGTGGACGGTGTGGACGTGGGCGACGTGGTGGCAATAGCCAATTTTGTGCTGGGTGCCACACCCGCAGGATTCAACCCGCGGCTGGCCGACGTGAATTCCACAGCCGACGTGGATATCAGCGACGTTGTACTGCTGGCTAATCGTGTGATGGGTATGTAAGCCCCTGAACGACGAATAAACACATAAATAATATATTACTTAATTAATTCATTTATAAACAAAAAAATCATTATGAAAAAGTATTTTTATCTGGCAATTGTGGCCATGATGGCAATGGCCGTTACTTCGTGCGGCGACGACCCCGATGAACCCCAACCTGCTTATGAGGTGTTCCAACTGACTCTGGACGATGAGAACATCGATTATGACGCAAACGGCGCTTGGGCTGACCTCTACACACCCGACACTAAAGTTAATGCGGACGGATATGTGTTTTCTCACTATGCCGGTGAATCCTACGGCTATAAGGTGTGGAACGGCTTTGCTCCGTCGAAGAGTGATGATGTGGACGACTATTCGTCAACCGGTTTCTTCCCCGACCACCAGGTGGATGCAATTACCGGTAAGGGCGCAAATGGCGCGGCTTACTTGGTGGGTTACTGGAGCCCCTTCGACGAAGGAGAAGAACTGAATCTGGAAACTGCCACTCTGAGCATTAAGCGTGCCGACGGCGACACCTTCATTCCTGAATCGGTGAAGATTACTAACACCACTTGGGCTTATTACAGCAATCTGAACGGCACGGGCGGCTGCAAGAAATTCGTTGAAGGTGACGAGTTCGTGCTCAACATCTACGGTCAGGATGAACTGGGCGAGAAACATGGTCCGGTTAAGGTGACTCTGGCTGCCGGCGAAGACTTCCTGAAGACTTGGAAGACTGTGGACCTGAGCAGCCTCGGTGAGGTTGAAGGCATCTACTTCACTATGAGTTCTACTGATGTGGGTCAGTTTGGTATCAACACACCTACTTACTTCGCTCTCGACGACCTGCGCTCTATGCGTCTGGTTGAGGTTAACGCGAAATAAAAAACACACGCACTCCGTTTGGCTCGCCCTTGTCGGGCTGATGCCAAGCGGTCATAAAAACGGTTTTTCCGGCCAAATCTCATGATTTTTGTGAGATTTGGCCGGAAACTTTTTTCACGAATCAGCCAAAAGTGGGTCAAAAAGGTGAGATTTGGCCGGAAAGATTTGCGTAATTGGGTCGGAAACATTAATTTTACGCACTGTAAACAACTGACAATGAAACAATGGAAAGATTGATAGGCAGAGAAAGAGAGCGTGAGGAACTTAGGCGTTGCCTCGAGTCAGACCGGTCGGAATTTGTGGTGGTATCGGGTAGGCGGCGAATAGGGAAGACTTTTCTTATAGCAAGCGAATTGAAAGACAAACTGACGCTGACGTTCGTGGGGTCGCATAAGTCCCCTAAGAGTCGTCAACTTCAACGTTTCGCTCAAGCAATGCGGAAAAGCGGTCTGTGTGATGTGGAGCCGCGGCTTGTAACGTGGTACGATGCGTTCGATGCTTTGGAAACTACTCTTTCCCGGCTCGACGGCGAGAAAAAGAAGGTCTTGTTTTTCGATGAGATGCCTTGGATAGATACGCAGGGGTGCGAATTTGTTGCCGCTTTGGAGGACTTTTGGAACGGATGGGCCGCTTTACGAGGCGATATTATGCTGGTGGCATGCGGTTCGGCCACATCGTGGCTTGTTGACCAGTTGCTTGAAAACCAAGGTGGATTGCACAATCGGATTACTTCGCGGATTGCCCTTCAGCCGTTCAATCTGGGAGAGTGTCGCCAGTACGTTGAAAGCAAGGCCGGGTCGTGGGATAATTACCAGATTGCCCAAATGTATATGTATATAGGGGGAATTCCGTTTTATTGGAGCCTTCTCGACTTCAGCAAGGGTATAGCGGAGAACGTGAATTCGTTGTTCTTTGCGCCGGGTGCGAAACTGGGCGGCGAGTTCGATGAGTTGTATCAGGTGCTGTTCCGTGATTCCGCTGCTTATGTGGCGATTATGCGTTTGCTTTCATCGCACAGAGAAGGACTGACGCGTCAGGAAATCGCCATCTATCTGAAATCCTCCGGAGGTACGCTGAGCCGACGACTGGCAAATCTTATAAAATGCAATTTTATTTTGGCTCAGACCCCTATAGGGAATAAGCAGAAAGGGACGATATATAGAGTGTGTGATTTCTATACCTTATTTTATCTCCGTTTCATAGAGAAAGAACATCAGGTCACAGCGAACTACTGGAACACTATGATAACATCACCCGCAGTGACTTCATGGCAGGGCTTGACATTTGAACTGATAGGAATGCTTCATGTGGACCAGATAATTATGGCCCTTGGAATAATGGGAGTTAGTACGCGATGCTCCTCGTGGAGGTCGAGAAAAACAGACGGAGAGCGTAGCGCGCAGATAGATTTGGTGATAGAACGAGCCGACCGCATAACGCATTTGTGCGAATTTAAGTTCGCGCCCGATGAGTACGTCATAACAGCCGACTACGCTCAGCGACTGAGGGAGCGGATGAGCGTTTACCGGAGCCAGACGGCCTCACGTAACACATTGCTCACCACATTCATTACCCCGTTCGGGGTGAGTAGGGGAAAGAATTATTCCGTGGTGCAGGGTGATATAAAACTTGACAAACTTTTTGCCTCGGTCTTCGAATGAATGATGATGTGGGTGCTATCGCGCTGAGAATAAGCGATATGTAAAAATGTGCGAAAATATGGTGATATTTTGGTGAGCAGGAGTTGGCGGTTTCATAAGATTTATTTATCTTTGTAACAACCGAACAAACTATGCACAGATGCACATCGTAATCGCGGGAAATATAGGCAGCGGAAAGTCAACGCTAACTCAAATGCTGGCCGACCATTATGGGTGGAAGGCTCAGTATGAGTCGGTTACGAATAACCCCTACCTTGAGGACTATTATGCCGACCTGCACCGCTGGTCGTTCAATCTGGAGGTCTATTTCCTCAAGGAGCGCTTCCGCGACCTGCTGGCCATTTCACGCTCCGACGAGACCATTATCCAGGACCGCTCCATCTTTGAGGGGGTGTATGTGTTCATGGAGAACAACAAGGCCATGGGACACCTATCCGACCGCGACTACGACACCTACATGGAACTCTTCCACCAGATGCTTAACGTGGTGCGAATGCCCGACCTGATGATATATCTGCGCTCGTCGGTGCCTCACCTGGTGCGAAACATACGCACGCGCGGACGCGACTACGAGCAGACTATGCAACTGGTGTATCTCGAGAACCTTAATAGCCGTTACGAGGACTTCGTGAACAACCGATACAAGGGCCGAGTGATGATTGTGGAGAAAGACCACCTGGACTTCCAGCACAAACCGGCCGACTTCGCCAAGATTACGCGACGCATCGACGATTTGTTCTTCGGCCTCTTCCCGGCCTGTGAAACCGACGAATTTTCATCACCAATAATTAAACCATAGAGAATTATGCACATAGCAGTAGCAGGAAACATAGGATGTGGCAAGACCACGCTCACTCGGATGCTCGCCAACCGTTACGGATGGGAGCCGCGCTATGAATCGGTCAGCGATAACCCTTATCTGGAAGATTTCTATGCCGATATGGACAGGTGGTCGTTCAATCTGCAGATTTATTTCCTTAACCGCCGTTTCAAGGAGGTGGTGGAAATATCCAAGACTCAGGACGTGATTATTCAGGACCGAACCATCTACGAGGACGCCTGCATCTTCGCGCCAAACCTCCACGGACAGGGCTTTATGAGCGACCGCGACTTCGCCACCTATCAGGACCTGTTCGAACTCATGATGTCCATGGTGCGCAAGCCCGACCTGATGATTTACATCCGCTCCAGCATATCCACTCTGGTGCAGCAAATTCAGAAGCGTGGACGCGAGTATGAGCAGACCATGCGCATCGACTACCTCCAAGGCCTGGAAGAGCGTTACGAGCGCTGGATAGCCGACTACGACGGACCGCTGCTGATAATCGACGGCGACACATGCAAGTTTGGTGATGAGCCCAAGCATTTCAAGCAGGTAACCGATCGCATCGATTCTATGCTGTTCGGCCTGTTCCCCGCAATTTAGATAGGTAGATAAATACTTCGTTTCATAACTATATTTTTTAGGGGTTAAGGGCGGGAGTGATTCCGCCCTTAATTATGGGAATGTGAGCCGTGGATTTGGATATGTGGCGGGAAATGGTTAAATTTGCGTTACAGAAAAGATGTCGTTATCCACAGCAAAACTGTTGTGAGCGAAACACAAAATATTGGGAAATAAGAGATATAATCAAAATTGAGGAGTATGAAGCGAAGATTTTTACTTGTGTTGGCGGCCGTGGCGCTGCTGGGCGCGCTAAGTGCCGAGGCATCGCTGAATCTTACGTTGCGCGAGGTGGGAAGCAATCACCTGACCTGGGGCGAGGATGACGATGATATGGACGCTTATAAGTTTACCACTCAGGGCAACGACCCCTATGTCTATACCGACGGGTTCAAGCGTGCGCTTGAGGAAGGGGAGACGGTGCTCTCGTTTGAATACAAACTGGACAAGCCCATTTCCGACTTCCAACTCTATTTCAAGGCTCCTACCAACACCTGGAGCGGCACTTATTCGGTGAGAAATCTTGTTATGAACGCGGCCACTGAGTGGACGGAGTTCCGCCTCGACATCTCCGCCCAACTTACCGCATGGGGCGTGGGCTCGCGCGGCGACCAGTTGCGATTCGACTTCGGTGGGGCGGCCGGAAAGACCATTAGCGTGCGCCGCGTCCGCATCTGCAAGCCCGAGAACGACCCCTACGTGTATGAGGATAACAATGTGGCCTCGAAGAAGAAACTCATAGAAACCGGACTGCCTCTGCTGGTTATCACCACCGAGGGTGGCGTGTTCCCCACAGCTGAATACGTGAAGCCATCGGTAGCCGGTGCCGTGGGTTCTGATATCATCAACAATGAGTACGTCAACGGCCGACTGCAGATTTACGAAGGCTCGGAGACACCGGCCTACGACAGCGGCGACTATGCCGACGGGGTGAGCGGAATGCGCATCAGGCTGCGCGGAAATTCCAGCGCCGGCTCCTATGCCAAGCCGTTCAAGATTAAACTGGAGAAGCCTCGCGACCTGCTGCTGCGTGATGACGAGCAGAAGTGGGCCGACGACGAGTGGCTCCTCATTCGCGACGAGAAGATGGTGGACATCGCCGGCTACAAGATGTGTGAACTGCTGGGCATGGATTTCGCGCCTCAGTGCCGCTTCGTTAACGTGTGGTTCAACAAGCAGTACCAGGGGCTTTACTTGCTTCAGGACTACGTGAAGCGGAACGCCAAGTGCCGCATCAACATCAGCGACACGGGATACCTCTTCGAGGACGACCCCTACTGGTGGACCGCCGACGACTATATCCAGAGCAGCAAATACCCCACCTTCAGCTACACTTTCCGTGACCCTAAACTCAAGAATATGTCGCTCGACCGGCGCATCTATATCGAGGACTATCTATCGGCTTACGAGCAGGCGGTGACTAAAGGCGGATACGCCGCCTACATCGACGTGACCTCTCTCGCCGCCTATGCGCTGGGACATGAGATTCTGGGCACGCACGACAGTGCCGGTGCCAATATGTACCTCACCAAGTACGACGACACCGACGCATCGAAAATCAAGGTGGCGCTGATGTGGGACTTCGATACGAGTGAGACTTATCAGCTGGACTGGTCTAACACCAAGAAGGACCGTCTCAAAGCCTTCTACAACAATCGCGACCTCACGTTCAATAACACGCTGGTGGCCAGGTGGAAAAGGGACGGCGCGCGCATAATCCGTGGCATGCTCAGTTGGCTCGACGACTACGCCGGCAGCGACGTGCTTGCCGGCCACGACCGGAGCGTGGAGTACGATAACACCAAGTGGGGACAGGCCAATCCCACGGCCAGCGAATCTATAGCGCGCCAGCGGATTTACTTCCCCGCCCGCCAGGCGTGGCTCAATGCCCACATCAGCGAAATCTCCACCGACGGCAGCGGTGTGACCGAGGCTGTGGCCGAGGCCGAGGTGAAGCAGGTGCGCTACTTCAACCTCCTGGGCGTGGAGAGCGCCGAGCCGTTCAGTGGCGTGAATGTGGTGGTGACCACCTATACCGACGGCACACGCCGTGCCGAGAAGGTGGTGCGCTAACCACTTTGTGAAAAGATTAAGAACATGGACTGCAGATTGTTTTTGATTTGCAGGCCATGTTTTTGTTGGATAATTTGTGCGGTCATATAATAGCATGAAGTTTTCCAAAATATTTTGTTAAAATACTGGATATTAGGAAAGTGTATCTTTTGGTGAGTGCTGAAAGTTTTCCGAAAAAGAAATTTTTTGGAAATTAATTTGGAAATTATTTGCCCGATGATGCAACAATTATTAATTTTGTGACACGCAAAAATACGTCAGTTTTTTGTGGAAAATCAACGGATAACATTAACAAACTAATTCAAACACACCTGATTAGACTATGATTCAAACAGTGGTAAAGCGCGACGGGCGCATTGTGGGTTACAACGAGGAGAAGATTAAGGCCGCGATTCGTAAGGCCATGCTACATACTGAAGCCGGTGAGGATGAGTCGCTTATACAGCGAATTGCCGACCGGATAGGAGCCCATGGTAAGGACCGGATGACCGTGGAGCAAATCCAGGATATGGTGGAACTGGAACTCATGAAAAGTCCCCGTAAGGAGGTGGCGCGCTGCTACATCAACTACCGCCACAAGCGTAGCGTGGCCCGGAAGGCAAAGACTCGCGACATCTTCCTTGAAATCATCAACGCCAAGAACAACGACATAACTCGCGAGAATGCCAACATGAACGCCGATTCTCCGGCCGGAATGATGATGAAATTCGCCAGCGAATCCACCAAACCTTTCGTGGACGACTACCTGCTGAGCGAGGAAGCGCGCGATGCTGTGCGCAACAACTATCTGCACATCCACGACAAGGACTACTATCCCACAAAGAGCCTCACTTGCGTCCAGCACCCACTGGACAAGATTTTGCGCAACGGTTTCTTCGCCAATCACGGTGAGTCGCGTCCCGCTAAGCGCATCGAGACCGCGAGCGTACTTGCCTGCATCTCAATGGAGACCGCGCAGAACGAGATGCACGGTGGCCAAGCCATACCGGCATTCGACTTCTACCTGGCTCCGTTCGTGCGCCGCACTTACATTGAGGAAGTGAAATATGTGGAAGAACTTTCCGGTGAGAATTATGCTGACCTGTATGACGCTGAGGTAGAGGACTATATAATTCGTCCGCTGGAGGGGCTCGGCGGAAAAGAGCGCGTGAAACAGCATGCCATCAACAAGACGGCAAGCCGGGTTCACCAGGCCATGGAGGCTTTTATCCACAACATGAACACAATACATTCGCGCGGAGGTAATCAGGTGGTGTTCAGTTCCATAAACTATGGCACCGATACCAGCGCCGAGGGACGGTGCATTATCCGCGAACTGCTGCACAGCACCTACGAGGGCGTGGGTAACGGCGCCACGGCAATATTCCCCATTCAAATCTGGAAAAAGAAGCGCGGAATCAGTTATCTGCCCACCGACCGGAACTACGACCTCTACCAACTGGCCTGCAAGGTGACCGCGCGCCGGTTCTTCCCCAACTTCGTCAACCTGGACGCTACCTATAACTTCCACGAACTCTGGCGCGAGGACGACCCGCTGCGCTACCGCTACGAAGTGGCCACCATGGGCTGCCGCACGCGCGTGTTTGAGAACCGTTTCGGCGAAAAGACCTCGATAGGCCGCGGAAACCTCTCATTCTCCACCATCAACATCGTGAAACTCGCCATAGAGTGCATGAACATTGAGGACCGTGACGCCCGAATCAGCGAATTCTTCAAGAAACTGGACAACCTGATGGAAATCACCGCCAGACAACTCTGCGACCGCTACAACTTCCAGAAAACAGCCTTCGCCAAGCAGTTCCCGCTACTGATGTCCCAACTGTGGAACGGTGCCGACAAACTCAAGCCCAACGAGAGCGTGGAGAGCGTTATCAATCAGGGAACGCTGGGAATAGGCTTCATAGGCCTTGCCGAGTGCCTGATAGCCCTCACCGGCAAGCACCATGGCGAGGATGCCGCGAGCCAGGAACTGGGCCTGCGCATAGTGACGCGCATGCGCGACAAGGCGGTGGAGTTCAGCGAGCGCTATCAGCACAATTTCAGCATCCTCGCCACTCCGGCCGAGGGGCTCAGCGGTAAGTTTACACGGCGCGACCGCAAGGACTACGGCGAGATTCCTGGCGTCACCGACAAGATCTACTACACCAATTCCAACCACGTGCCGGTTTACTATCATTGCAGTCCCAAGCACAAGGCCGAGGTGGAGGCTCCATATCACGAACTGACGCGTGGCGGTCATATCTTCTACGTGGAAATTGACGGCGATGCCACTCACAATCCACAGGCCATCAGCGACATCGTGGACCTGATGGACAAGTACAATATAGGCTACGGTTCGGTGAATCACAATCGCAACCGGTGCATGGACTGCGGATACGAGGATGCGACCGAGGACCTCAATGTCTGCCCCAAGTGCGGCGGCACCAACATCGACCGCCTGCAGCGCATCACAGGATATCTCGTGGGTACCACCGACCGCTGGAACAGCGGCAAACTTGCCGAACTTCACGACCGCGTGGTTCACAAGTAGATAGTGAGGCGAGGCGCATGAGGATACTCAGAATAATAGAAGGAACATCAGTTGACGGTCCGGGGCTCCGGACCGCCATCTATGTGGCCGGGTGCCGCCATGCCTGTCCCGGATGCCACAATCCGCAGTCGTGGGATTTCAGCGCCGGAACCGAGATGACTCTCGATGAGATAATGCGGGTGGTGGAATACAACGAAATGCCGGTTACAATCACCGGCGGTGACCCGCTCTATCAGCCCCGGGCCGTTACCGAACTGATTAGGCGTATCAAGGCGCTCGGACTGAACGTATGGCTTTACACCGGCTTCACGTGGGAGGAAATCACTGCCGACCCCACGCTTCTCGCCGTAGTCAGGCTGGTCGATACCGTGGTGGAAGGGCGGTTCGTGCAGGCCTTGCGCGACACTTCGCTCCACTTTCGCGGTAGCAGCAACCAGCGCATCATTCACACCGCCGAGGCTCTGTAGCCGCTCCCGTGCTGCACCGTTCCGTCACCTTCCCGCCACTTTCAGAATCTGTCAAATATATTTGAAATGAGCGTGAAAAATCAGGTATTTATTTGCGTGTAATGGAAGAAAGTCGTATTTTTGTAAACTAAAGGCAAAGAATGCTTTCGGGAAAAGACTAAAAACGAGAGAGAATCATAATAATCAAGTATATTTTTAAAACTAAACAACATGAAACAGAAAGGACTGTATTTACTGCTGTTAAGCGTGATGCTAAGTTTCGTTTCTGCCGATGCGTCGCTGAGGTTGCCTTTTAGTAATCTGAACCCCAGCCAAGTGACGTGGGCCTATGATAGCGATAGCGGAGTGTACACGTTTACTACGCAAGGAAATGACCCGTATGTGTTTACGGAAACGCTTTCACGCGCCCTTGCCGATGGCGAGTGCGTTATTTCGTTCGAGTATAAGCTGGACCAGCAGATACCCGATTTCCAGATTTATTTCAAGGCTCCGACCAACAACTGGAGCAGCACTTATTCGGTGAAAAACCAGAATTTGGCTGCCGCTACCGAGTGGACGGAGTTCCGCCTGAACGTGGCAACGCAACTTTCAGATTGGGGCGTTGGTGCCGCCGGCGACCAGTTCCGTTTCGACTTCGGCGGCGTGGCCGACAAGACCATTCAGATTCGTAAACTGCACATTTGCAAGACTGCGAACGACCCCTATGAGGTGGCCGATGACGGTGTGGCTACAATCAGCAAACTTATAGCCACCGGACTGCCGCTGCTTCACATCACCACCGAGGGCGGTGTGTTCCCCACAGCGGAGTATGTCACCCCCACCATCTCCGGTGCCGTGGGTAGCGACATCATTAACAATGAGTACGTTAACGGACGTCTGCGCATCTACGAAGGCTCTGAAACCGCAACCTACGACAGCGGCGACTATGTGTCCGGAACAAGCGGAATGCGCATTAGGCTCCGCGGAAATTCCAGTGCCGGTTCCTATGCAAAACCGTTCAAGATTAAACTGGAGAACAGTGCCGACCTGATGCTGCGTGGTAACGACAGCAAGTGGGCCGACGATGAGTGGTTGCTCATTCGCGACGAGAAGATGGTGGACTTCGCAGGGTACAAGCTTAGCGAACTGCTGGGCATGGACTTCGTGCCGCAGTGCAAGTTCGTGAACGTCTGGTTCAACGACCAGTATCAGGGCCTCTACCTGCTTCAGGATTACGTGAAGCGTAACGCCAACTGCCGCATCAACATCAGCGACACCGGCTATCTCTTTGAGGACGACCCTTACTGGTGGACCGCGTCGGACTATGTGAGAAGCAACAAGTACCCCACGTTCAACTACACCTTCCGTGACCCGAAACTGGCCAATATGACCTCGGCACAGCGCAGTTACATTGAAGGTTACTTGGCCGACTACGAGACTGCTATCACAAACGGAAACTACGCCGACTACATCGACATCAACTCGCTGGTGAACTATGCGCTGGGGCATGAGATCCTGGGCACGCACGACAGTGCCGGCGCTAACATGTACCTGACAAAGAACGATAACACCAGCGCATCGAAGATTAAAGTGGCTCTCTTGTGGGACTTCGACACCAGTGAGACCTACGCCACCGACTGGTCTAACACTAAGAAAGACCGTCTGAAACACTTCTACACCAACGCTAACCATGACTTCACCGATGCGCTGGTGGCTAAATGGCAGGCAGAGGGTGCAAGCATAACTAACTCCATGGTGAGTTTCCTCGACGCTTACGAGAACTCCGCGCTCTGCGCCGGCCACGACCTGAGCGTCCTCTACGACAACACGCGCTGGAACGTGAGCAATCCTACTGCCACACAAAGCATGGAGCGCCAGAAGGCCTATTTCCCGGCTAAGAAGGCTTGGCTCGACAGCCACATGATTGAGATTCCTACCACCGGCAACGTGTATGCCGCCGCCACCGACGCTACGCCCATTCCGGCCGGAACCATCAAGAATGCATGGACATTTATCGGTGCCAATATCACCGATGAACTGAAATCTCTGTCGATTGAGGGTAATAGAATGACTACCGACTGGACCGTGACCGGTGCCGCCAGCACTGTGCCTCACAGTTCGAGCCAGACGCACAGGTCGTGGACAGGCGCTATCGGTAACGGCAGCGACATCTCGTTCAAGACATCGCAGGAAACGGCTTATAACGTAGCCGACGGAAGCGTCGCACAGGCATCGATAACCGTAATAACTAATGACCAGAGCAATGCCGACGCTACCTTTACTCCGGTGCTGGGGCTGACCGGCAAAAACGGCGACGTAGTTTACGTGCGCATGGGCGTGACTAAGAGCAGCCCCAACCGCCAGACTCTCACGGCCTACTATCCCACAAGAGGACTGACAGGCGGTAATCATTTCATCGGCGTGGAGGTGATATTCCCCCAGGTTCCCGCAGGTGCTGAGGTGAGCCTCGTGTCGTTCCAGTACGAACTGACCGGAACGCGCAATGTGGCAGCGAATTCCACTGTTAACATCCAGACTCACTTCTATGACCAGGGTGGCCAGGGTGTGGGTTACCACAGTTACAACACGCGTAGCGCTGAAAGTTGGAACACTTTTTGGCGCCGTAACGATGTGGATAGTGTGGCGGTGCGCTCCGGTGTCGAGAATAATGTGGCCGGCATCGACGGCTTGCAGTACGGCTATGTGGAAAACACTCACGGTGTGGCCGATGGCAATCCGGCCGATGTGAACGGCGGCCTGGCAAGCTCGGCCAACGGAAGCAGCCTCTGGACGCATCAGCAGGCAACTGACTACTATGGCTCGTGGTATAATTACTCGTTCAATGTCACTGCTCCCTGCTACGCAACCATCAACCTCTCCACGGCGCAGCTGTGGGTATATGTGCCGGGCGATGTTAACGGAAATGGTGATCATGGCATGGTCCTTACTAAGGAAGGTAACAAGATGATTTGGAGCCGCCGATACGCCGGTGGCGCGTATGTGCTGAGTCTGGACGGGGAGAACCTGAAAACTAATCAAGCTGCCTTCCCGAGCATCCTTAAGGAGCAGCGCATGATGTACAACAACAAGGGCGTCGCTGGTACCGACGCTTACTCAAAGTCTGAGTTCAAGGAACTTCTGGGCGACTACAGCCGCTGGACAAGCACTCTGCTGCCCGACGGTACGCCTAACGATACGCTCTTCACATACCCATACATAGTAAGTGTGAGTGAGAACGACTACTCTAAGAACTTCATCACCGACAAGACCGCCAATTCGCAGGCCGGCGACAACTACGTGCAAGTGCCGCTCACTGCCGGTAAGCACACGCTGCGTGTGCAGAACGTGTACGGTCATTATAACGAACTGGGTGTAATCCAGCTGGTTACCGGCGATGCTGTGGTGCCTCTGGAGTCAATCACTCTGGCTGAATCCAATGTGGCTACCCTTGCCGCAGGTGAACCTTTGACCATCTCTTACACTGTAAGCCCCGCTAACGCAACCGACGGCAACGTGGAATGGAACAGCGACTGTGCCGACCTGGTGATTGTGGACAATGGTAACGGAACCATTACGCTGACCTACAACGGTGTGGGAACGCGCAAGGTGACCGTGACCGGATCAGCCGCCGACGGCTTCGGCGCTGAGGCAAGCTTGGCGATTGCCGAACTGGGTAACGGCTCGGGACACGTGGTGGCCGACCCCATCCCCACAGGCATGATTAAGGACGACGGTACATATATGGCCGGCTCGGTGAATTCCGACCTTAACACCGTCTCTGCCGAGATATCTTGTCCTATCACATCATGGACTGTGACAGGTGCCAAGGAAATCAGGCAGAACACTGCCACCGGTAAATATCAGGGCTGGGCAGGCGCGGTGGCCGACGGCACGGGCGACGTGGTGTTCACTGCGGAGCAGAGCACACACTTTAACTCTGGCCACGCCGATTTCGGTAATATGACATATTTGGCTCTGATAACCTATAACGAGAGCGGCTCGCACTCTGTGTTTGAACCGTATCTGAGACTTACCAACACCGACGACGGAACTTCCAAGATCAGTTACCTCGGTGTGGCTAAGGACAGCCCGAACCGCCAGGCATTCACCGTCTATAAACCTCAGGAGGGACTGACCGGCAATTTGTTCAACAAGATTGAGGTCGTGTTCCCCGACCTGGATGAGGGTAGCGTCGTGAGTCTCGCTGAGTTCCAGTTTGATAGGAATTCAACGACTAATGCGCGCCGTCAGCTCACGGCTAATGCCGACAAGTATATCCAGAGCGTTATGTGGGACCATGGAGGCCAGGGCATTGGCTACAGCAGTTACTCGCCCACGCGAAACAACTGGGGCTTCAACCGCCGCATGGATGTGGACAGCATCTACATCGATGCCGGAATCAGCTCCAATCAGACCGGCTTCGATTCTAACACCGTGACTAACGGTTTCGCCTTCGGCACGCTGTCTTCGTTCATAGGACATTCCGGATGGGCTCACAACCCCGCTGACTTCAATGGTGGCCATGCCAACGATGCGAATGCTTCCGCTCCGTGGACTTTCGAGGACGCCTTCAAGTACTATGGCTCATGGTATAACTACACCGTGAACGTGGTACCCGACTACTGCTACGGTTACGTGAACATTGCCACATCCATCATGTATGAGTACGCTTCCAATGCCGCAAGTGCCGAAACTAACGGTCTGGTGCTTACTCCGGAAGGTAACAAGATGATTTATCCGCGTCGCTACGCCGGTGGCGCACTGGTGCTGGAACTCGACGGCAAGAACCTGCCAACTAACCAGAAGTCCTATCCTTCCATGCTGAAGAATCCGCAGAACGTGTATCTGGGGCAGGACGGTAACCGCTATAAGAACGGTGAGAACGCTGCGGCAGTGGCCGAATTTACCGCCTTAATTAACGACCCGACGCAGTGGACAAGCACTCTGCTGGCCGACGGTACGCCTAACGACACCCTCTTCTGCTGGCCTAACGTGGCCGCTACTGGTGCCAGCCCCTACTACGGACACAACTTCTACGTGGACAAGGGCGTTAACCCCGATGCCGGCGACCAGTGGGCTAAGATTCCTTTGACCAAGGGCACGCACACGTTCAAGGTGAAGATTGTTTATGGTAACCGCTTCACGCTGGGGCCGTTGCACATCACCACTGGCGATGCTGTGATTCCGGTTGAAGACATTGAACTGGAAACTAACAACGTTGCGACTGTTGCTCCCACAGTGCCTGTGGAACTCAGTTACACCATCACTCCGGCTAATGCTACCGACAAGTCGCTGAAAATCACGTACGACATTCCGGGCCTTAAAGTTGAGGACAATGGTGAAGGAAAGTTGCTGCTCACTTATAATGGTGACGAATCTGATAGCGGCTCTGAGCCTGCCGGCGTGAGGGCTAAGGTGCGTCGTAAGACGAAAACAGAAAATGGAACCATTACTATTGAGCCGGCCGACGGATTCGGTCTTGCCGAGCCGCAGACCATCACCATTGGTGTTGTGACCGGCGTTCAAGACGTGGATGCGTCGAAACAGGTTAGCAAAGTTACTTACTACAATCCTCTGGGTATCGCTTCTTCGGAGCCGTTCCCGGGTGTGAACGTGGTGGTAACCACTTACGACGACGGCACTAAGGCCGCAAGCAAGATAGTGAAATAACGCGTTTCGCGTGATAATAACAGGGCGAGGGTGGCTTCCCATAGTGTGGAGGCCACCCTCGCTGCACCTGTCTGCTTTGAAAGCCTGCTACCACACTGCCTAACCCATCCGGAAAATTTACTGAATAGTTACGAATACAGATTTTCACCAAAATGTTTATTAAACCCGATTCGGGTTAAATTAAACATTTTTGCCCATCTTTCCGCCCAATAAGATACAACGCTCTGCTCTCTGCAAGCGGGAGTTACATGATTGAGCGGCATGAAGCATCAGGAATTATTGAAGAGGTTCGTGCCGTCATCAAGGACTGGCGCAATACCGCCGCAGAATTGCAAATAAATTTGCGTTTGCGCTCGGTTTGCACTTCGTTGCCGCCAAAGTGAGACGGCGAAGATAGGCTGCACCTCGGCAAAATGCAAATAAATTTGCGTTTGCGCTCGGTTTGCACTATCTTTGCAAGTTAAATGGGGCGAAATCCGTCGGGCGACCGCCGATTAGCCGGCCCCTTACTTGCATGGAAAGGAAAAAGAACATATTTGCGCGAGGTGCCGATTATGGTGCACTGCTGGGCATCTGGATGGCGGTGATGGCACTGGCATGGATATATGCCGACCTGGCGGCGCCTCTGGCTTTGCTGGGGCTGTTTATGATGGTGGCTACTCCGGTGGTCATCTATCGGTTTCAGCGTCACGAATTTCTTGCCTCCGAGGGCAAGGCTCCTTTTGCCGACGTTTGGATGCTGGGTATTCTCATGATTATCTGTGCATCTCTCATTACTGCAGTGGTAACCTACGTGGTGTTTCAGTTCATGCGACCGGAATTTATCTACAACCAGGCCACGCTCGCCGCGCAAATCTATGAATCTGCCCCCGAACTGGACCTGACCGAGGTGGCAACGGTGCTCAGAACCGCCATAGAGCAGGGTGCGCTACCGTCGCCCATTCAGGTGGTGATGAGCATGTTCTGGTTCGCCACGTTCACCGGTTCGGTGCTTAGCGCCTTCACTGCCGCATTGGCGCGAATGTTCCCCCCTAAATAAGAGTAACGATTAAACCTACTAAGAATCATATATGGACATTTCAGTAATCATACCGCTTTACAACGAGGCTGAGTCGCTCCCGGAATTGGTGGAATGGATTGAGCGCGTGATGAAGGAGAACAATTTCTCTTACGAGGTGCTGATGATTAACGATGGTAGCACCGACAATTCGTGGGAGGTGATTGAGCAACTTCACCGTAAGAATCCTGCCGTGTGCGGAGTGTCGTTCCGCCGGAACTACGGCAAGTCTCCTGCGCTCAACGTGGGATTTGCCCGTGCTAAGGGCAACGTGGTAATCACCATGGATGCCGACCTGCAGGACTCGCCCGACGAGATCCCCGAACTCTACCGTATGATTACACGCGATGGCTTCGACCTGGTGAGCGGATGGAAGAAAAAACGCTACGACCCGCTCTCCAAGACACTGCCCACCAAACTCTTCAACGCCACCGCCCGGCGTGTGAGCGGCATTCGTAACCTCCACGACTTTAACTGCGGCCTCAAAGCCTATCGGCGCGAGGTGGTCAAGCACATTGAGGTGTACGGCGATATGCACCGCTACATTCCCTATTTGGCCAAGAATGCCGGATACTCTAAGATAGGGGAGAAGGTGGTGCAACATCAGGCTCGAAAGTACGGCACCACCAAGTTCGGACTCGACCGCTTTGTCAACGGCTATCTCGACCTGATTACGCTCTGGTTCCAGAACAAGTTCGGCGTGAAACCTATGCACTTTTTCGGCCTGCTGGGCAGCCTAATGTTCATTATTGGCTTCATCGCCATTATCATAGTGGGCGCGAGCAAACTCTATAATATGTGTGCAGGTTACCACTACATTCTGGTGACCGACTCGCCTTACTTCTACCTCTCTCTCACGTTCATGATTCTGGGCACGCAACTGTTCCTAACCGGATTCCTTGGCGAACTGGTTATTCGCCACGCCCCCGACAGGAATCAGTACGAGGTGAACGCCGAGATTCGCCCGGAAATTGAATCTGCCACCACCGTCGGCTTGCCGGCGCAAAAAATAAGTGTTGGGCGTTGAAACGGTTGCTGCAAATAGTGTCACTGCTCTTGGCTGGAACTCTCATCATGGGATGCTCCGACGACGGGTGCATCGACGGCACGCGTGCTTTGCCGCATGCGGCTCTCTACCGTGTGGGCTCCACTACGCAGATTTCCATCGAAAATCTGGCCGTCTATGCCATAGGCGCTCCGGGCGACACGCTGATTGAGGATACCGCCACGCTCAAGGAATTCTACCTGCCTTTGCGCCCAAGCACCGACCGGTGCAGTTTCGTGCTGGACTATACCGACCTGGAGGACACGCGCGACACCATCACGGTCAAATATGAGGGCGTTCCGTTCTTTGTCTCTGAAGACTGCGGCGTATCGTTCTTCTTCAATATCACTGAATATTCCTACACTCAGCACGTTCTGCAGCAGGTGGATATTCCGGACCTCGCGATTACTAATGTGGACCGCATCTCGGTGAAAATTTATTACCCCGTGGCGTCTTCTTCCGACGATGACGACTCCAACGATGATACAACCGACGAAAGCACAGAATGACGTGAAACGTCTCTTATTCATATTGCCCATCCTCTTATGCGCGGTGACGTCGGCCATTGCGCAGCAGCCCGATTCGCTCAGGCGTATTTCTCCCGTCCGTCCGCAGACCAACATTGTGCTCACTCCGCCCAAGGGAACAAGCGAGGAAATCATTCAGCAATATGTGTCTGGCGACACCGCCAAGGCTAAGGCGCAGGAACGCAAGGACTCGCTGGCGCGAATCTATCCGCATTATCCGCTGCTCACCGATGTCACGTTCGGCGTGAACATCATGGACCCTGTTATGATGGCCTTCGGACAGAAATATGGCGCCATCGACCTCAGCGCCACGCTCAATATGTGGAATCGTCTCCAACCGGTACTTGAACTGGGCCTCGGCCGTGCCTCCATCAAGCCCGACGACCTCTTCTACCACTACAAGGGGAAATGGTCGCCGTTTGTCCGCGTCGGAGCCAACTACAACTTCCTCTTCAAGAAAACGCCCGATTATCAGGCCTATTTCGGCTTTAGGCTGGGATTCAGCGCATTCAAGTACGACATCACCGACATCGCCATCACTGAGCCCTACTGGCGAGAGGTGACCACTCTTGATATCCTGAACCAAAAGTCGCACGCCTTCTGGGGTGAGGCGCTCGTGGGCCTGAGAATCAAGATTTGGGGACCGCTCTCGGCCGGATGGCAACTGAAATATCACGGCCTTTTCAAACTGAAGGATACGCCTAACAGCAAACCGTGGTATGTCCCGGGCTATGGCAAGCGTACCGGCCCTATAACCGCATCGTTCAGCATCTATTACACTCTGCCGCTCTCCCGCTCCAAGTGGCCGGCTAAGAAAGCCGATGAAAAGAAACCCGACACCCTCAGCGGCAAGTCGTCGCCTGTGATGGACTGATATCCATCATTCTCTCAAATCAAACCGAAATCCTCATCCGCAGTTACTTTTTCGCATGGTTGACCTCTCGGCGATTTGGTGAATTCGTGCGGATTCATTAAATTTGCAATTATGAAAAATTGGGTTATTATAGTGGCCGGTGGTAGCGGCCTGCGATTCGGCTCTGTGGTGCCTAAGCAGTTTCTGGAACTGTGTGGCGTACCGGTGCTGATGCGTTCCATTCGTGAGTTCTACGCTACCTTGAAGCCCGACGTTGAGATAATTGTGGTGCTGCCCGAGGGACAGCAGACTTTGTGGCGCCGATTGTGCGCGCAGTGCATGCCATGTCCGCGGCATCGGTTGGTTACAGGTGGCTTCACTCGGTTCGACTCGGTCAAAAATGCCTTGAACAGTATCAGCCCCGAGCCCGACGACCTGATTGCCATTCACGACGGTGTGCGCCCGCTTGTGTCGTCGGATATCATCTCTGAGGCAATGCGAGTGGCTAAAGAAAATGGCTCGGCTGTGCCGGTGGTGCCCGTGACCGATTCTATCAGGCAACTGACGTCTGATGGCAATCGCGCCTTGAACCGCGCCAAGTTGAAAGCCGTGCAGACTCCGCAGGTGTTCCGCGCTGCCGAGTTGCTCAAGGCCTACGAGCAGCCATACGACCCCACCTTCACCGACGACGCGTCGGTCTGGGAACGGGCCGGATACAAGGTTCACCTCTCGGCCGGCGGCTCGCGAAATATCAAGATTACCATTCCCGACGACATCGCTATCGCCGAACTCTATCTCGCTGATGAATAACCTTGCCAAACTGGACATAAAATACCTCCGTGGCGTGGGACCCAAGCGGTCGGAACTGCTCGCAAAAGAACTGGACATTCACACCTATTATGACCTGCTCTTCTACTTCCCGTTCCGATACGTTGACCGCTCTTCTATCCACCGCATCAGCGACATCGCCGGCGATATGCCCTACATCCAGTTGCGCGGGCGTTTCCTCACGTTTTCGCCACAGGGCGAGGGCGCGCGCCGACGCCTCACCGCGCTTTTCACCGACGGCACCGGCACCATCGAGGTGGTGTGGTTCAATCGTGTGAAATCCATTCAGGAGAGTTACCGCACCGGTGTGGAATATGTCATCTTCGGCAAACCCCAGCTTTTCAAGAATCATTACAGCATAGCACACCCCGAGGTGGATGCCTACAACCCTGCCGCCGCGCCCGCGGGGCTGCAAGGTGTGTATAACCTCACCGACCGCCTGCGCAACCGCTCCTTCACCTCGCGCTCCATTCAAAAACTGGTGGCAACGCTCCTGGAAATGCCGGTGGTGACCGGACTGCGCGACACCTTGCCGCAGTGGTTGCTCTCAAAGCGCAACCTGTTGCCGCTGGCGAAGTCGCTGATTAACATACACATACCCGCCGATGTGGCTACCCTGCAACGGGCGCAGTTCCGACTCAAGTACGAGGAACTCTTCTTCTTGCAACTCAACATATTGCGCTACGTGAAAAGCCGCAACGACAAGTTGCCGGGAATGGTGTTCTCGCGCGTGGGGCAGTATTTCATGGATTTCTACAATAATCACCTGCAGTTCCCACTCACAGGGGCGCAGAAGCGGGTGATTAAGGAGATTAGGGCCGACTTGGGCTCCGGGCGCCAGATGAACCGGCTGCTGCAAGGCGATGTGGGCAGCGGTAAGACGGTGGTGGCCTTCATGACAATGCTGCTGGCACTCGACAATGGCTTTCAGGCCTGCATCATGGCTCCCACCGAAATACTCGCCACGCAGCACTTCCACACCATCAGCGAGATGGCTGCGGGAATCGGCGTGAGCGTGGCTCTGCTCACCGGAAGCACGCGCAAGAAGGAGCGCGACCGCATCCACGCTCAGCTCGTCAGCGGCGAATTGCAAATCCTTGTCGGCACCCACGCTCTTATCGAGGACACCGTGCAGTTCCGTAATCTGGCGCTCGCTGTCATCGACGAGCAGCACCGCTTCGGCGTGGCTCAGCGTGCCAAGCTGTGGCGGAAAAACACCGTAGCCCCGCACGTGCTGGTGATGACCGCGACACCCATCCCGCGGACTCTGGCCATGACCGTCTATGGCGACCTGGACGTGAGCGTAATCGACGAGTTGCCACCCGGTCGCAAACCTGTAACTACGCTGTTGCGCTACGAGGACGACCACGAGAAGGTCTATCGTTTCATCGGCAGCGAACTCAAGAAGGGCCGTCAGGCCTATATCGTCTATCCGCTGATTGAGGAAAGCGAAAAATCCGACCTCAAGGCGCTGGAGGAGGGATACGAACTGATTAAGGAGACTTTCCCGCACTATAACGTTTGCTACGTCCACGGCCGTATGAAACCGGCCGAAAAAGATTACCAGATGGGCCTCTTCGTCCGGGGCGAGGCTCATATTCTGGTGGCTACCACGGTGATAGAAGTTGGCGTGAACGTGCCTAACGCAAGCGTAATGGTCATTGAGAACGCCGAGCGATTCGGCCTCTCGCAACTGCATCAGTTGCGGGGCAGGGTGGGGCGCGGTGCCGACCAGTCCTACTGCATTCTCATGTCGAAATACCAACTCTCGCGCGACACCCGTCACCGCCTGGAAGTGATGACTCAGACATCCGACGGTTTCGTCGTAGCAGAGGAGGATATGCGGCTGCGCGGCCCGGGCGACTTGGAGGGAACGCAGCAAAGCGGAATCCCCATTAACCTGCGCATTGCCAGCCTCGCCACCGATGGGCAGATTCTGCAACTGGCGCGTGATGATGCCGAGGAGGTGCTTGCCGCTGACCCCGACCTGTCGTCGGCCGACGGTGTTTCGCTCGACAGGCAACTCCGTTTCCTCTTCGACAAAAACGTTAACTGGTCACGCATCAGTTGACCATCTCGCGTTTTTATCAAATGTATTAATTTATAGAAACACCTTAAACTCTTGCATACATCAGAAAAATTAGCGAAATTTGTGTGCTGGGCTTCGTACCATCAGACGGGATGTAGCCCGCGGTATTATCATTAAGCAACTAATTAAACTATAATAACTTAACACTCATTATGAAATTATTCAGACTCTTAGCCATCGCCCTCGCGGCAATTTGCTTCATGCCATCGCATGCCGCCTCGGTTCCGGCTCCGGCCGTTCAGGGCAATAACGAGATTATTCTTCACGCTTGGGCGTGGTCGTTTAGCACCATCCGTGAGCATCTGCAGGAAATCAAGGATGCCGGCTACACCATTATCCAGACTTCGCCCATCAACGAGTGCTTCGTGGGCGATAACGGCGGGCGCCAACTCTTCGGCAAGGGTAAGTGGTACTATCACTATCAGCCCACCGACTGGACCATCGGTAACTACCAACTCGGAACTCGCGACGAATTCAAGGCTATGTGCGCCGACGCTACCAAACTGGGACTCCGGGTCATCGTGGATGTGCTGCCTAACCACACCGTAATCGACCGCCGATACATCAACGCGCGGCTCGACAGCGCCGTGGGCGGACGCCAGAATCTCTTCCATGCCAACGGCCTCTGGGAAATCTACGACTATAACGACCGCTACCAGTGCACCACCGGACAGATGGGAACTCTGCCCGACGTGAATACTGAAAATCCTGATTTCCAGTATTATTACATGCAGTTCGTGAACGATGTCCTGGCCTGTGGCGCGCGTGGATTCCGATACGACACCGCCAAGCACATCGGCCTGCCGTCCGACCCGCTCGACCCCAAGGCTAAGCAGAACGATTTCTGGGACGTGGCTATGGGGCGCAAGCCGGTTAAGGGGCTCTCCCTGGCCATTCCGCGCGATGAACTGTTTATCTACGGCGAGGTGCTGCAAGACCGTAACGTGCCCGAGAAAGGATATGCCGAGTACTTCGACTTGACTGCCAGCAACTACGGCGGCGCTCTGCGTAACGCGCTTAACAAGCACAACGCCAAGGCCGATAACATCCTCTCTTGGCACCACTCGGTGGACCCGGCTCACCTCGTAACATGGGTGGAATCGCACGACACTTACTGCAACGACCACCACTCGGCCGGAATGCCCGACGAACTTATCCGACTCGGATGGGTTTTCCTCACCGCGCGTCAGTTCGGCACGCCGCTCTTCTACTCGCGCCCTCACGGCAGCACCCGACAGAACTATTGGGGCGACAACGAGATTGGCAAGGTGGGTAACGATGAGTTCAAACACCCCATCGTGCGTGCCGCCAACGAATTCCGCCACATCAACGCCAATCAGCCGGAAAACATCATTTTCAGCGAGAACGGCAAGCAGATTATTGTGGAACGTGGACCCAAGGCTGCCGTGATTATCAACCTCGATGAGCAGCCGGCGGAAATCAGCATCCCCGTCACCATCGCTAACGGTAAGTACACCGACTCGGTCACCAAGCAGCGATTCCAAGTGAAGAAAGGCAACCTTTCTGCCTCTCTGCAACCCATGACGGCTTATTTCCTCACGAAGTAAGCGCCTGACTGCCAAATTGTGTAAGTAAGGGCCTGATTGCCAAAATATAGCGGAGCGAGTGGGGCTCGCCTGACCTACAGGCACCCTCGCTCCGCTTCTGTTTATTTTTGCTAAATTTTCCCGCTAATGTGGTGTTCGCTTGTGATTATTGCACATTTTTTGTAAATTTGCACATTAATTGGCAAAATCCGTACAAACAGTTAGTTATGAGATATTTTTTGTTAACTATATCAATGCTTGCCTCGCTGCTCGCAAGTGCCGTTTCGGTGACTTCCACGCCCGGCGCGCTTTCGTCGCTGGTTTCCGATAAGGCGGTGACTGAACTTGTTGTCTCGGGAAGCATCGACGCTCGCGACTTGGCTTTCATCGCCGATGAACTCTCAAGTCTGTCCACGCTCAACCTCTCGTCGGCTCACATCGTGGCTTATAGTGGCACCGTGCAGTCGCTGGGCGACGACACAGAGTATGCGGCTAATGAACTGCCGGCGCGCGTGTTCTTCGGCAAGGCTTACACTCGAGTTACGCTGCCGTCGAGCCTTGTCTGTATTGGCGATGCCGCTTTGGCAGGATGTAGAGATATGGCTACCGTGAACTTGCCTTCGGCGCTTCAGCGCATCGGTAACGACGCGTTCAACAACTCCGGCGTTACTTTGGCTTCAATCCCCGCTTCGGTGACTCAGATGGGTAAACGTGCGTTTGCCAACTGTCGGCGCATGACGCATGCTAAGGTTTACTGCGCCACTTTGGGCGAAGATGCCTTTGCGGGCAACTGGAATCTGGCAAATATCACGCTGGGCGCGGGGTTGTCGGTGATTGGCTCAGGCGCGTTTAAGGGAACTGTGGCAACCTCAATCAACGTCGATTCGGGCTGCGCGCTTTCCTCTATCGGTGACGAGGCCTTCAGAAATTCAAGTATGACTGAGTTCAATTTCGGGCAGTTCGCCAAACTTAAAAGTATAGGCGCGTGGGCTTTCGCGAATACTAATCTCTCTTCAGTGGAGATCCCCAATACGGTGACTTCGATAGGAGACGGTGCCTTCTTCTATATCACCCCTCTCACCGAGGTGGCGCTGCCGCGTACCATTAGCCGCGTGGGGAATTTCCTGCTTGCCGGTGACAATGCCGTGGTCGGTGACTCCATCCTCATGAAGGGACACAAGGAGGTGGGCGACTATGCTTTCTATAACTGGGACCAGACTGAGCGCTTCGTGGTGTCCTCGTCGGTGGAGCAGATAGGCGAGCGGGCGTTCGCCGGAATGACCTCGCTGAAAAATCTCTATGCCTATCCGCGCGCCGTGCCCCAACTGGGCGAAAACGTCTGGGACGGCGTGAATCAGTCGGCTGCCACGCTCAGGGTTCATGGCTCGGTGGTGGACAATTTCTCGGCCGCCGCCCAGTGGATGGACTTCGGCTCTATCTTGCCTTACAAACTTGTTACTCTCGACCTTAACAACGACGGCGAGGTGGACGTCGCCGACGTGGTGGCGCTGGCCAACTTCGTCATGGGCGATATCCCGCCGATATTCGACGCTGAGTCGGCCGACGTTAACGGCGATGGTGAGGTTGATGTCAGCGACGTTGTGTATCTCGCCAACATTGTTATGGGAACTTAAATTCCGTTAAGTTCCCCCCTGAAAAATGACCGTGGGCAATCACATCGGCGATAAGTCTCGCAGAATTGAGGCTTTTGATGTGGCGAAATGCGTGGGCATGGGGCTTGTGTGCACATGCCACTGCTATTATATTACTATTCGTAACCTGAGCGTGGTGAACCTGGCGGCGGTCTCGGTGGCAATGCCGCTTTTCATGTTGGTCTGCGGCTTTTTCTCGCATTCGGCTATGAGGATGAATCTGCGCTCCCTGGTGCTACGCAAGTTGCTCCCGCTGGCGGTGCCGGTTGTGACCTGCTCGGTCTGCTTCGCGCTTCTGAATCTGCTTTGGGGCTCGTTCTCCGTGGCTTCTGTGGCCGAGGTGGCCTTGAGTTGCCTGTGGTTCCTGCGCGCTCTGGCGGTTATCCTCTGCGTGGCATGGGTGGCGTTGAGGCTGCCTGTCCCGCAATGGCTCGCGGCTTTGCTCTCGGTGGCGGTGCTGCTGGCTGTGCCGGGGGGCTCGGCTTGGCAGGTCAACTATCTTATAATCCTCTTCTGGGTGGGATATTTCCTGAGGATTCACTACCGCTACGTTAGGCCTCGCATGGCTTGGATGGCCCAGGCATCGGTGGGGGTGTACCTGATTTGCGCTCTCACGGGCTTCGTCCACGGGCAGTATCACTTCAGCCACTGGATGATGATGAATTTCCCCTTTGCGCTGATGGCGCAGGTGGTGGTCGGGGTCTCGGGCTCTCTGGCGGTAATCTCGCTGGCGCATCTGGCATGCGACAGGGTAGGGGGCAGTAGCCCTCTTGTGACCGCTGTGGCGCGCGTGGGCCGATACACGCTGGGTATCTATCTGGTGCAGACTGTCTTGCTTCAGTATGTGGGCTATCATTACGCTATGGCTCTGTCTATGCGGTGGGCTGCCTCGCTTCCGCTCTGGCTCGCCGACTATGTGCTCACACCGCTGATGGGGGCTCTGACTGTCATTATTTGCTATTTCGTTGTCCGTCTCATCTCACGCCGCAAACTCTTGTCGCGAATCCTCTTCGGCACGTCCTACTCCTGACTTTCTCCGCGATTTTCGCCAATATTTCTCGGCGAAACTTGGCGGTTTTGACGCTTTTTACTACCTTAGGGCCCGTATCCCCAAATAACTGTGATATGAAGATGAACTTTGTATTATCGCGTGCTGTTGCGTTCGTTGTGGCTCTCGCTTTTGCCATGCCGCAATCTTTGATGGCTGCTTCGGCCGGACCGGCTCCCGTGGTGGCTCCTGTCGGGCTTTCCACCACCGCTTCCGACGGCTCGCTCTCCATCACGCTCACCGACAAGAAACAGAACTACTCCATGTCGCGCTCGCTTATCCAGTATCGCGACTCGGCCATTCTTTCGCCTAAGAGTGCCAACATCCACCCCGATGGCTCCAAGTTCTATGTCAACTCGCTCGAGGGTTGCCAGACTGTGGTTTACGACATGAATTCTAACAAGCGCCTGAAGATTATTCCGCACAAGTTCGGCCGTGAGCACTATGGGCTCTGGGCCCCGGACAGTTCGATGTTCCGTTTCCGACACTATCGCAACCGCGACACGCGCAGTTTCAGCGGGAAACCGGTGGAAAGTGAGTTCTCGCATGGCGGGCGATACCTCTGGGTGCCTTACTATCGACGCACTTTCGACATCAACGCACAGGAACCATCGGCTATTGCCGTTATCGACTCTCGTTACGACTCTATCGTGCGTCTCATCGTCACCGGACCTCTGCCTAAGATGATTGCCTGCTCTCACGATGGCAAGACTATGGCCGTCACTCACTGGGGTAACAATACTGTGGGCCTTATCGACATTTCCGGCTCTGAACCGAAGGACTGGCGCTACATCGCCAATGTTCCCACACCTAACGAACTATCGCTCAATTTTAGCCTCACTCACGCGGTGAATCGCGACGCCAATAGTGGCCTGCTACTGCGTGGCACGGTCTTTATGCCCGGCGACCGATATCTGCTGGTGGGCTCAATGGCCGGCGGCGGAATTCAGGTTATCGACATGGCGGCGCGCAAGTGCATCGGCAACATCACCGGTTCACAGAGTCCTCGACACATCGTCATCCGTCAGCCATACCTATATCTTAGCAGCAACTCATCGGGGGTGGTGCAGCGTTGCTGCCTCGACTCGGTGCGCACAGCCATCGCCCGCTTGGCTTCGTCGCGCTCCGCGCAGGTCCGTGGGTGGAAAACGTGCCGAGTGGGTGGCGGTGCGCGCACTCTGGAACTCTCGCCCAGCGGAAAGTACGCCTTCGTGGCATGCAACACGGCCAGCCTGCTCTGCGTGGTCCGCACGAGCGACATGACGCAGATTGCGCAAATCCGGTGCGACTCCTATCCTGTGGGACTTGCCATTTCCGATGACGGCACCAAGGTTATCGTAACCAGCCAGGCGAAGCCATCTGGCGGCGGTAACTCGGTTAACATCTTCACCGTCAAGTATGCCACCCCCGAACCTGTACTTCATCCGGCCGGCACCGATGATGCTCCCACCGACTCCATGCTCTCCATCACGCCCGGCGTTAAGCCGACTCAAGCCGCCGTGCCCGCACTCACATTCGTCAGCGAGCGCCCCTGGCTCGTACCCGTTGCCGTGGCGATTCTCATCGCCATCGCGGCCATATTCATACTCAAGCGAAAACGCAAATAATCCCACACCATTCTCCCCATAAGTCCCATAAGTCCTATAAGCCCCATAAGCCGTATAGGACTTATCCATCTATTTCCTCCCCCTGATATTTGCGTGATATTTGCGTGTAACTGTGTTAAAAATCCCCCTCCAGCCCACCATCTCTAATTTGTGTTCATATCCCTCCACCAATGCACTATCATTAATTTGTGTGTCATTTGCGCCAATTTGTGTTCAAAACCTCACCCCCTCCATCCTCTAATTTGTGTGTCATTTACGTGCAACCGAGCCGAAGGCGAGCTCGCGAGTGAGCTCAAAGCGTCTCGTCGGCTGAAAGCCGGGGCGCGGTCGCCATTCGGCGATTGAGACTCACCGCATTTGTGTTTAAAAACTCCACCATCCCCGAAACCTATCCTCCCATTTCCCATCGCCGGAGGCGATTTCCACTGTGCAATCCCCACCATGATATGAGCGAAGCGAATGAATGGTGGGGTAACGAGCCGGCACGGGGACGAACCTCGTAGAGGTTCACCACCATTCACCGTTCCACACCTCCGCATACCCGCTATAAGCCCCTATAAGCCCCATCACACCCGGCATCGCCCTCCACCCACCGGCTTATTCCCTGCTATGTAGGCTTTATAGGCCCTATCCCCATAAATCCGCGTTAAAAACCTCCCCACAAAATCCATTCGCGGCCCGCTCACCATCTGGCGATAAAGTCTTCCGCACGAAGCGGATGAAGGTGACTGCGTAACCGCCGCTCGTTCAGTTCACGCACCACCGCCATACCTATAGCGCGCGTCATCAGTATGTCGTCATGACGGCCACGCATAGCACCGTAGCCCCCGTTCTGCTTCACCTCGTACCAACTCATCTCGT
Organism: uncultured Porphyromonadaceae bacterium; assembly: GCA_937892215.1. Taxonomy (GTDB): domain Bacteria; phylum Bacteroidota; class Bacteroidia; order Bacteroidales; family Muribaculaceae; genus Sodaliphilus. The sequence continues at coordinate 29,723 of CALAVE010000061.1, read as the reverse complement.
TCACTGCCTCCATGTCACGCTCCACGTACAGCCCGTCACGCACGCACTCTATCAGCCCGCTCACCGCACCCTGCTTGGTTTCGCGGTTGGTCTGAAATCCTGCCCGGTTGGTCTGTTGACGGCGGTACACATTGCCGTAGTGCCGCGAAATCACCTCCAGCACAAACGCGCTACTGTCGCCCTCAGTATATTCGCACTCCAGCGTGTTGCTCTCCACCACCAGCAGGGCGTTGCCGTAGTATTTCGCCACCTGTGCCGACTTCCACGCCAGCAGGTCATGGTCGCAGTGCCCGCGCCACTGCGCCACCACCTCGGGTTTGTCGTCCCAGTTCTCGCCGCGGTCCATCACGCTTATCACCGAATAATCGGCCTTGTCGCTTCGGCCGCCCACGTCCACCGTCACCACCCACCGGCTCTTCACCACGCTTGGCTCCGGCCGGCGCCACATCGCCATCTCTCCGCTTTCGCTCGGCTCCCAGCGCACGTTGTCCACACTCTTGTAGTCACCCACCACGTCTCCGCGCTCCAGCGGCTCGCGGCAACTCCGGCTGAACGTCACCAGGCCGTTCATGTCAAACACGTTGCGCCCCGTGTTGCTGAACGCCTCTATGTCGTTGCTCGGAAACTCGGCCTTCATCTGGGCGTGGCTCTGATATTCGCGACGCTTGTGGTGATACCAGTTTATCATCTCCAGTGTGCAGCCGTCCTTATGCCACAGGTCCCGCTCATACTCGTCCATCTCTTGCCACAACTGAGCCGCATCGGCCACCGGACGCCGGTAGAGTTCTATCTCGTACCACGGCACAAACACCGCCGTCTTGTCGCTCATCCCTGCCTTGGAACGCAGCCACTCGCTGTGGAAGAAATTGCCCATGCCGTTGGCCGTGGACTCATACACTATCACCGTGTCGGGCTTCATCTCCACAGTGCCGCTCACGCTCCGCACCACGTCTTCGGGGCTGTGGCGGTCGGTCTCCGGCCAGAAGGCTACCTCGGTCAGGTGCGCCATGCTCAGGTCGTAGCCGCGTACCGATTCCTGGGTCTGAGCCGAACCCATCATCACCACGCAACCGCGCCCGCTTATCACACTGGCGTTACGGCTGCCCTCAAAACTCCTAAACTGCATCTTGCCCACTTCTGACGCCAGTTCTGGGGGATAGTTGGCCAGCAGGCGACTGTAGATGCTGCGGATTGCTGCGGCTGTGTCGCGCAAGTGGCCGCATATCAGACTATTCCAGTTCTTGTGAAGCACTATCTGTATCCATGCCATATACATCTGCACCAGCGTCGAGCCGCCCCACTGACGGGCCTTGAGCAGTATCACACGTACCGGCCTGTGTGCGCTGCGCTGCGCCTCCAGCACTGCCAACAGCCGGCGCTGGGCATGGTTCAGCACAAACGGTATCTCCTTGCCGCTCACCTTGTCGCGGATTTTCACGCAGCGGACGCACCAGTATTCAAAGTCGTAGCGAATCCGGGCCAGGGTGAATGCGCGCTTCGACTGGAACACTGTCCGCGGCTCGCTCTCAATCATCGCCACCGGAACGCTGAATCGCTCTCCGCGAACGCTCCTCTCGCGTCGGGCACCGCACGAGCCGGTACCCTTAATAGGGTCGTAGCCACATTCTTCTGCCGCAATGGCCGCGTTTCGCCTTGCGTTTTCCTCAAGTATCTCGTTGCTAAGTATTTCCACCTTCGTTTCCATGATTCGTCCTCCTGATTTGCTCGTTTTCTCGGTACAAAATTACTGCTTTCGGCCGCCCTTGTCAATGCCGTTTTCTGCATCGCATGTCTGCGGCTTCCGGCGCGCCTTCGCCTCTATTTCACCGCTTCATCAATAAATGGTGATGAAGTGCGCTGTGATGTGCGGAAAAATCACTAAATTTGCGGTTAGTAACGTGATTTACCCGCAAATTCGTGGACTTTTTTTTGACGCATAATTTTTTTGAAAATATGAGATTATCAAGTCTGAAACTTATGGCCGCTCTGGCCGCTTCTCTGCTGATGACGGCATTTGTCGCCGACGCTCAGTATGTCAATGGCTATTTCATCATCGCCGAGGGTCAGTACGGTGTGGAACCGGGCCTGCTGAATTTCTATTCGGCGGCAACCGGCGAACTCAACGCTAACATCTTGCAGGCCGACGAGGGCTCGCCGCTGGGAATGACTGCTCAATTTGCCGCTCTAGCCGACGGCAAACTATTCATCACTTCCAAGCAGAACTTCGGCAGCACCGGCGGACGGCTGACGGTGCTCGACGCCTCCTCGTTGCAACCTATCGCTGTCCACGCACTTATCGACGGCGAGGCCGACACGCGCGGCGTGGCTGTCGCCCCCGATGCCGGTAAGTTCTACGTTGGCACTAACATCGGCCTTTACGTCTATGACCTCAACACGATGGAGCAGATTGGCAAAATCGAAGGCTCCGGCAGCGAGGACTCGATGTATAGCCCGGGAATGGGCGATATGCTGGTCCGCGGTTCCAAACTCTATGTCGCCACACCCGCCGGGGTGATGGTGGTGGACACTGAGTCGGACCAACTCATATCAACCATAGCACTCGAAAACGTCACCACGGTCTTCGAGGTGCAGGGGCGGCTCTATGCCGCGGTGAACAGTTGCACGTGGGGCACCCCTTCTGATTCCGACACCGAGCAGTTTGTGGCTATCACCGACGATGACTCTCTGGGCGAAACATATGATGTGCCGGCCGCTTCGCTCTATCCCTGGTTCACACCCAAGCCCTGCGCACCGGCTCCGGTCAAGGGCGAGAATGCGGTGGTTTACTGCAGCGGCGAGGGCCTGAAATATCTCAGCAAATATAATTTTGACTCTCAGCAATATACCGAGAAATTCATTCAGTTCGACGGCAAGCAGCAGATGTACGGCCACGTGGTGGCTACCGACCCCGAGAGCGGCGACATTCTGGCCTGCACTTTCCAGGGCTACAGTTCCACAAACTACTGGTTCAACATCTACGACGGCTCCACAGGCGAACTGAAGAAATCGGTTAAAATGCCCGGGCACTACTGGTTCCCGTCGCAAATCGTGCGCTCGCTCTGGACCGCTCAGGGGCTCCCTGGCGACGTTAATGGCGATGGGGCGGTTGATGTGGGCGACGTGGTAGCGATGGCAAATCATGTGATGGGCGAGACTCCTGCCGAGTTCCTGCCTGAACGTGCCAACGTGAACGCCGACCTCAGCGTGGACGTGAGCGATGTGGTCGCTCTCGCCGGCATGGTGATGGGAAACTGATTTGTCCAAACCCCAATCAATCTAAAAACCCCAATCACCCAATCAGTTTAGCAAAAGTGAGGGCGGCAGTTCACACACTGTCGCCCTCGCTATACTCAAAAGTTTCTGTCGTTTCCGGTTCTCTTACTTCACCACCTTGCTTGTGCTCTTGCTGCCGTCGGCATGCGTGGTTACCACGATGTTGATGCCGCGGAACGGTGTGCTCGACTGCATTCCTTGGGCATTGTAGTAGATGGTCTCCACTGCCTCGGACTCAGCCTTGATGTCGGTTACGGCTGTGATGGTGCCCTCGGTGGTGAATTTCTGCCAATCGCTGGCGGTCTCGGTGCCGTTGGCATCGGTTACCACCACACGGTATTTGTAAGCGGTCTCACCCTGTAACTCAGGCGATTCTGCCACAATCTGGCCATCTTGATATGTGCCTTCCACGCTCTGTGGCTCTGCCTCGGCTCTGCGTGCCACTGAACTGCCGCCACCGTCAATAGCGAACTCCACCGATATCTTCGATGCGCTCTTCAGGTAGTATGAGTCGTTATACTTGGCGAATGACTCGGGCAGTGCCTCGGCATAAGCCAACTCGGGTGTTGCGGTCACAGTCACGGTCTTTTCTCCGAACTCTATCTCGCTGTCGGCAATCTCCACCTGCTCTATCTCCGGCTCGCTGATAGTGGCTGATTTCCAACCGGTGAGCGATGTGTACTTGCTTGCCGTGCCTGAGAGTACGGTAACAGGTGCATACACGCCGGTGCTGATGGTGAATGTGTTGGCATTGGCGGCCTTCGGATTCTCCAGGGCTGAATATACGTGAGCGTCGGTCACTCCATTGAATACGTATGCCCCGGTGAACGAAGTCAGCGTGGGCGGCAGGACGAACTCGTTGAAGCCTACGTTGCGGAACGCGTAAGCGTAAATGCCTGTCACTGCGTCGCCTATCTGGAAATCGGTAACCTGCGTGCAGCCGTCCAGCGCATACATGCCGATATAGGTGATTTCAGTGCCGAAGTCGGCCGACTTCAACGCACCGCAGTTCTGGAATGCGTATGTTCCCAGGCGGGTTACATGTTTGCCGAAATCCGCGCTCTCCAGCATCGTGCAGTTCTGGAATCCGTAGTTGGGAACTTCAGCCACATTAGCAAGGCCGCTCACGCTCTTCAGTGCCGTGCAGCCGTTGAACACGTAAGAACCCAGCGATGTGAGGGTCTCGGGGAAGGCTATCTGGGAGAGCGATGTGCACTTCTGGAATGCGTTGTTACCCACTGTAGTCAGCGTGCTCGGAAACGTGATGTCGGTCAGACTTGAGCATGCGTTGAAGAAGTTGGTGCCCAAGGCGGTGATGCCGCTGTTCTCGGGCAGTATGGCCTTCTTCAGGTTGGTGCAGCCGCTGAACAGCGCGTTGCCCACCGTTGTCACGCTCTCGGGAATGGTGATCTCGGTCAGGGCCTTGCACGATGCGAATGCGTTTTGGCCTATCGACTGCAGATTCTGCGGAAGGCTGATTGAAGCCAGCACGGTGCACCCGTTGAAGGCATACGTGCCTATCGATGTCACTGTCTCAGGTATCGAAATTTCCGGCAACGCGGCGCAGTTGCTGAACATATAGTTCGGAATTGCGGTGAGTTGTGACGGCAGTGTTGCGCTTGTCAGTTTGGAGCAACTGGTGAACGTGTTGGCGCCTATCTCAGTGATGCTCTCTGGCAGTACCACGCTTTCCAGCGTCTTGCAGTATGAGAAGGCGTAGGTGCCTATCGTCTCAATGGTGCTCGGCAGGTTCAGGGTCTCCAGTTTCTCGTTGCTGTAGAGCATGTAGTTGGGAATCTCGGTCGTTCCTTCCGGTATCACGATATTCGTGAGTGCCTTGCAGTTGTAGAACGAGTACAAATCAAAGTGGGTGAGGGTAGAGGGTATGTCCACCGATGTCATGGCCGAGCAGTTGTAGAATGCGCGTGCGCCGCTGTGGGTCAGGCCTTCGGGCAGTACTACCGACGTGAGAGCGGTCGCTCCCAGGAATGCGCTGTCGGCAAGGGCCGTGACTTTCAGGTCTAACCCCTGGAAATTCACCACTGCCGGAACTTCTATGTCGCCTGTATATTCGGCCTTGTTTGAGTTGGCCACGGTGTTCTGTGTGTCATGGTAGGTGACTTTCACCTCGTTCGACTCGTCACCCAGGGCCGTCACTATGTAGGCGATGCCGTCCTTGGTGAAGCGGTCGCCCACATGAACCGGCATGGTCTGCTCGGCAAAGTTCACAAAGTCTTTCCACACGGCCTTGGTCTTGTAGAGGTCTATGTAACCGAATGGCACGGTGACTGTGGCCGTGGCCGTGGTGGTCTCGTCGAACGCTCCGTCGCCGCAGGTTGCGGGGGTGATGGTTATCGACTTGATGCTTGTGAGAGGACAACCCTCAAATGCGCTTACCCCGATTGAGGTTAGCGATACGGGCAACTCCAGTTCGGTGATGGCGCAGTATGAGAATGCTCCGTCGCCTATCGTGGCGAGGCCATCGGCGAATGTCACGTTCTCAAGTGCGGCGCACGCAAAGAAGGCCACTTGGCCTATTGTAGTGACTGATGCCGGCAGCGTCAGCGAACTGATAGCGGTCTCGGCGAATGCGTTGTCGCCTATCTGTGTAAGACCCTCGTTGAGTGTTATGGTAGCCAGGCTCGCGCAGCCTTCGAATGCACCCTCGCCGATTGTCGTTACGCTCGCCGGAATGTTCATCGTTGTCAGCCCCGAAGCCTTGAACGTCGCGTTACCTATCTTCTTAACTGCCGCTGGCAGGGTGAACGATGTGAGGCTTGCGCAGTCCTCAAACGCGCTGATGCCTATCTTGCTCACGGTGCTCGGTAGCGACACCGATGTAACGGCCGAACCCTTGAATGCCTCGTCGTCAACTCCCGTCACCGTGTATTCGTTCTCCTTGTAGGTGAATGTTGCCGGAATAGTGATGTCTGAAGCGTAAGTTATACCAGTACCCTCAAATGGTGCGGAAACCGACACTTTCTTGGTGTTACCCCACGCGGTGAGTGTGTAACACACATTGTTGTAGATGATTTTTGTCTCGGCATCCTCCGGGATAAGTGCGGGTGCCGACTCAAGGGGCATCCAACTCTGGGTGCTCATTCCGGCGGCGAAGTTGAATCCAACCCATCCTCCGTTTGTCAACTTCATGCCGGTTATGCCCGTCGAAGCGTAGCCCCACGAAGCATCAGCCGACGCTTTCTGCCACAGCGACCAGTAGCCGGAGTACCACCCTGAGGCCCAGTAATCGTCCTCATCGGCTGCGGTGTATTTGTCGAAGTTATTAGAAGTGCCGTTAAAGAATCGTGTCTCGCTTTCGATTCGCGTACCGTCCAGCATTAGGGCTATGTCTCCGTCATCGTCATAGTCCCAGCCGAATCCGCCCACCGTCGTTCCGTAGGCTGTTCCGCCCTGTGACATGTAGTAGAGTCTCGGGTTGTTCTTTACGATGGCATCCAGCATGTCGGCCGCGGTTGCGGTGCCGTCCCAGCGGTAGCCAAACACCATGGCGGTGGTCTCCGATTCCTTGCCGGTGTTCCACTGGATAGCGAATGCTGCCTCGTTCTGGCCTTCTCCGCTCCAGTTCTTGATGTCGTCGAATGTGAAAGTACCTTCATTGGCCGCTTTCTTGATTTGCGCCTGAACCTTGTGAATGTCGGCCAGGGGCACTCCTTGCACCTTCATCTGTGCGCTCAGTGAGAACACCAGGCACACAGCCGTGCAGAATAGTAGAAGTTTTTTCATAATAAATTGAACTTTAAAATATTAATTAAGTAATTATACTATAATTTCAATCTTAAAGTCCACGCGACAGAGCAAGGCACGATTAACGAAGCATCGCCTGCGGTCAATTCTTTCTCAAAAGTGCTGACGGCCCGAAAGCCAACTACATCTTTAAGGACTGGCCATTGTTCAAATTCCGCGTGAACATGGCTGACAGCGTCTTTTTTTTGACTGGACGGCAATCAGCCCGGCTCAGTGTAAGGCAGGTCTTCTGACTTGTCCTTCCTCGCTTGCGCCTTCCCGACAAAGATGTAGTTTCACGATTGAAAACAGAATGTCAGTGGCAAAATGTGCAAGCGTGGTGATTGATAAGGACTTACAGCAGCGGGTACTGTTCAGGATTCGCACCTGATTCCCTTTTAATCCTCCGTGGCTCCGGCCACGGAAAGAACCAAACACTAAAGTTTTGCGCTGCAAAGTTACGAATAAACGAGCGAAGAACAAAAAGAATTTATTCTTTTTATGCCGAGTGACAGTAACTTCGGCATTTTTACGGCGTTTAAGACCGCGTCGTGAAAAAGTTGGGACAAGTGTGCCTAATCATGGAATAAATTTGTTATATTTGCAAATTAAGAAAAACCCATTAACACTGATAACTAATTAACATACTGATAAGATGGAACACGATAGCGAGATTTTCAGCATCATCAGGCGTGAACACGAGCGTCAGCAGCGTGGCATAGAACTGATTGCAAGTGAGAACTTTGTGAGTGAACAAGTGATGCAGGCAATGGGAAGTTGCCTCACTAACAAATATGCCGAGGGATACCCCGCACACCGCTACTATGGCGGCTGCCAGGTGGTGGACGAGGCCGAGAACCTGGCCATAGAGCGTATCTGCCGACTCTTCGGCGCTGAGTATGCCAACGTGCAGCCTCACAGCGGCGCCCAGGCCAACATGGCTGTCTTCATGGCTGTGATGAAGCCGGGCGACAAGTTTATGGGCCTGAACCTGGCCCACGGAGGTCACCTCTCGCACGGGAGCCCTGTGAACTTCTCAGGGCTGGTGTTCCGCCAGTGCGAATACAACGTCACCGCCGACACTAATCTGGTGGATTACGACATGATGGAGGAAGTGGCTCTGCGCGAGCGACCCAAACTGATTGTGGGCGGAGCCAGTGCCTACAGCCGCGAATGGGATTACCCGCGTATGCGGGCCATTGCCGACAAGGTGGGTGCAATCCTCATGATCGACATGGCTCACCCGGCCGGACTGATAGCCGCCGGTCTGCTTCAGAACCCGCTTAAATATGCCCACATCGTCACCTCCACCACGCACAAGACTCTGCGAGGACCGCGTGGCGGAATTATCCTCATGGGGAAGGACTTTGACAATCCCTGGGGTATCACCACTAAGAAGGGCGAGGTGCGCAAGATGTCCTCTCTGCTCAATAGCGCCGTCTTCCCCGGAGTGCAGGGCGGTCCGCTGGAACACGTTATCGCCGCTAAGGCTGTGGCCTTCGGCGAGGCTCTGCAGCCGGCTTTCAAGGACTATGCTCTCCAAGTACGGGCCAATGCTCAGGCTATGGCTCAGGCTCTGCTCGATAAGGGCTACAAGATTGCCTCAGGCGGGACCGACAACCACTGCATCCTGCTCGACCTGCGTGGCAAGTATCCTGAACTCACCGGTAAAGTAGCCGAAAACGCGCTCGTGGCTGCCGACATCACGGTGAACAAGAACATGGTGCCGTTCGACACGCGCTCGGCTTTCCAGACTTCCGGAATCCGACTGGGCACACCGGCAATCACCACTCGCGGTGCAAAAGAACCGCTAATGGGCGAGATCGTGGAGATGATCGACACCGTACTGGCCAGCCCCGAAAACGAACACGTAATCCGCTCCGTTCGCGAAAAAGTGAACCAACTCATGGCCGGATACCCCATGTTCGCTTGGTAAAATGTCGCTTGCATTGGTTTGATTATCAGATTAATGGCGTGAATTGCGCGCAAGTTTTTCCCGTGAAACTTTACGGTTCAAAGTTTTTTCACTAACTTTGCCACCGCAAAAGCCTCAATGAGGTGCCTGCCTGCGCTTGTGGCGAAATTGGTAGACGCGCCAGACTTAGGATCTGGTGTTGCAAGACGTGTAGGTTCGAGTCCTATCAGGCGCACCAAAAACCGAAAAACTAACAAAACCCACTGAACGTCAGTGGGTTTTGCTGTTTATAAATAGATCTTGCCTCCCCACAGCTGCTTGAGAAAGTGCCCGGCAGGCATAACTTCAACCTCATGGAAAATGCGAGGTTGAGCGTCAAGAGAGACAATGATAAGTCGAGCGTCAGGGTGTTCTTCATGAAATGCTTTAAGGCCCCGAAGATGCTTCGACCTTACTTCAGTGGATGACTTGAATTCAATGGCGATTTGAGCATCGCCAAGCACTGCGTCAACCTCATAACCGGTGTAGGTATGCCAATAGAAAAGCCCATTCTCTATATCGTTGTAACCTAAATATGCGATAATTTCCTGCATCATAAGGTGCTTGAAGGCATGGCCGAAATCGTCGCTGCCAGGTCGCAAGTTGCACTTGTGTAACAGGTAATTAGGGATAGCCACGTCGAAATAGTAAAATCGTGGAGATTGATTGATTCTGCGCTTCACCGTTCTGCTAAATGCTGGCACCATATATCCGATGAGAGTCTGCTCCAGAATATTGAAATATTCCTTTGCCGTCTTGGCATCAACGCCACAATCTTGGGCGACGTTCTTGTAATTTACAATTTCACCGTTGGTTAGTGCCGCCACTTCCATGAACCTTGTGAACGACGGTAAGCGCCGCACCAGCGCCTCAGCCGCAATTCCCTCCTTGAGATAGACCGATATGTAGGCTTGTAGTCGCTTTTGGAGTATTCTGACACTGGGCGCAAGATAATGAGTGGGCAACATACCATGGTTAACTGCCTTGACGATGTCAAAATCTTGAATTTCAGCACTGACCAGGGGATAGAGTACGTTCCTTATGGCTCTGCCGCCAAGAGTGTTAACGCCTTTACGCCTTAACTTTCTTGCACTGGAACCGCTCAGGATGAAGTGAATGTCGTTGCGCGTGATGAGCCAATGAACCTCGTTGAGTAACTCTGGAATCAGCTGAATCTCATCGATAATTACAATCTCGCCTGGACTACATTCGCTTAATTCTTGACGGAGTAATGAAGGATTGCGCCTGAAACGCTCATAGGTGTCATTCTCCAGCAGATCGTAGAATCTGCTGTTGGGGAAAAGCGAAAGCAATAATGTCGTTTTACCTGTTTGGCGAGCACCAAATAGAAATACACTACTATGTTTTGCATCTTCTATGGCTAATTGTCGCTGTATCATATAATTAGATTATTTAAAATCGTAAAAATCGGGAGTTATACTCCGAGTTTTCTTATAAAATCGGGAGTTATACTCCGTATTTTCAATGCAAAAATAACTATATCAGCGCAAACATCAAAGAAAAATAAAGATTTTTTTATGGGAATTCAAAGCGTTATGTTTTTCGACATATAAATTTGTTTGATTTGGTTAGATTTGAATGATTTCTCGCCGCAGGCGACTCAAAAAGATGAATCGCTGAATAGTTACGATAAAAAAGTAGAGCAAATTGTCCCCTATAAATAAAATTCGCAAATTTGTAAATTTTATAAATTATTTTTTTTATCTTTGTAACGTCAATTAGCTTATATAATATGAACATAGCATTTGAGAAATCCTCTCTTGAAGAATTATATAGGACAGGAAAAACAAGCGACCGACTTTACAAACGCTTGCCTCGAGACATAATAATACGATTTATTAAAGTTGTGAACTACATCAAGGCGGTGCGTAGGTTGGAAGACCTGTTTTTGATCAAGTCGCTTCATTATGAGAAAAAGAAGGGAGATTTGAACGGAGTAGGTGCCGTTTGGATTAACAATCAATATAGGTTGCTTTTTCATACATCTCCCGACGAACAAGGCATCATTGTAAACGCATTAATAATTGAAATTTCCAAGCACTATGAATAAGGAACAAATAACCCCATTATTAGCCACTCATCCGGGAGAAATGTTAAGGGATGAGTTGAAAGAGCGTGGATTTACCCAGAAGCGTTTCGCTCAAGAAACCGGCATTAGGCCTTCTGTCCTAAGCGAGACCATAAAAGGGAAGCGTAGCATATCGCTCAGCGTAGCGGTGAAATTAGAGAAAGCATTAGGCATACCTGCTGAGATTTGGATGAACATACAAACTCAGTACGACCTCGACACTGCTATGATAGCAGAGCGCGATAATCTACGAGAAACTGTTTCGTTGACAATCCCCGTTCGCGACCATAATCTATTACAGGATTTAGTGCGCAGATTCGGGTGGGCTTGCGCCTTTTAGCACAATCCATTACCACACATTGGTAATCAGGAGTTGTGCCATAACCGATTTTGTTTACCTGAATCAGTGTAATTATCCCGATTCAAGATTATAGTTCTGCTGGAGGCAGCGGCGGGTGAAAAAAAGTGGCCTTTTCTCACGAAGAAGCCACTCCAATAATCTTATTTGCTATTTATTGTCTGCTATTTCACTTTAATCACTTTGCCGGCCTGGATGCTGTTGCCCTTAATGCCGTTGATGCGTTTCAGGCGTGCAACAGTGGTGCCGTTTCGCTGTGCTATTGAACTTAGGCTCTCGCCGCTGCGCACCTTGTGCGTGCTGCGTGCGGAACGGCTATAACCGCTCTTGCGCCCACTGCGGCCGTGCTTCTTGCTGTAGTTACGGGCCGAAGTGTACTTGGTGCCGGGTGAGTAACTGCGCGACTCCGAATAGTTGGCCTTGTTAAAGGTGTAGGAGTCGGTGTGAGCCGTGCGGTTCTCAAAGTCGAATATGGCCTCGGGGTTGATGGCATAGCCCATATAACGGGTCTCCAAATGCAGGTGCGGTCCGGTGCTGCGTCCGGTGGAACCGCTCAGCGCTATTGGAGTTCCGGCCTTCACATACTGGTTGGGCTGCACAAGGAACTTGGAGAGGTGACCGTAAACGGTCTCCAGACCGTTCTCGTGGCGAACTATCACGTAGAAGCCGAATCCGCCGCGCTCATACTTGGTCAGGCGCACCTTGCCGCTGTACACGGCGCGAACGGTGTCGCCCATTGGGCATGCCAAGTCTATTCCTTTGTGAACTCGGCGGAAACGCGGACGATAGCCGTAGTGAGAACTTACGCGGAAGTTGCTCAGCGGCATCACATAACCGGTTACGTCTATTACCTTGCGGTTCGGAACGTCATCCTTGCTGAACGGGTTCACCAGGCCGCTTTCCCAGCCTTCTTCATATATGTCGGGCTCAGGCTCTTCCTCCTCGTAGAGCGAGGTGGCGAGTTCCTGGGTCTTTTCTGCCTTGATTTGGTCTTGAATGTTTGTCTGCTTTGCCAGCAGATTCTGATGTGCTTTGTTTTTCACCGACTGTAGGTTCTGTGCCTGTGCAAAAGTAAGTGTCATGGCACAAATGGCGAGCAGTAAATATCTTAAGTTTTTCCTCATAATCAATATTTGTTTTTCTCGGGCGGGTAGCGGCGAATATCGTCCTTGTGCTCTGTTCGCGTGTTAGCGCTCTTAATACGTTACGGCACCCCGCTTTTTTTGTATTTTAACGTCCAAAGTTACTATTTTATTTTGTCACAGCCTAATTTACGCGTGTTAAAATTTGTAAACTTTGGTGTAATATTGTAAACACCGGCCGCGCAAGGCTCTGATTCTTAGCACTTCATTTCTTTTTCTTTGCCTGGCTCTTGTCGTCTTTTTTGTCCGATTCAAAAAGGTGCAGTTTGGCCTTGGGCTTGATTTTCATTTTATTCAAGTTGTCGGTGTCGGTGAAGGTGAATGTGCACCCCACGTCCATCACCTTGGCAGGGGCGTCTATGCTGCCGGTTGCCACGGCTCCGTCGCTCTCTATTTCGGCTATCACGTTGGTGGTGGTGATGAATTTGTATGAGGCCTTCGTCACGTGGGCCTTAACGCTGCCTATCGGCAAATCGCCACCCTTTTTGCGACGCATCGCGGCTGTGCGGCTCGTTGAAATGTCCACCCTGAACTGAGCCGTGGCCGAGGTGCTGCCTATGTCGGGCATATCCAGAACCTTGCCCAACTGGACCTCACTGGCACTTACGTTCCCTGATATGTAGTCGTTCAGCGCGTCCACGTTGAGGCTGAAGTTGACTTTGCCTACTCCTGTGCCCAGCGTGCCGTAGAAATTATAGTCTTTCCAGAAGATGTCAAAGTAGCCCTTGTAGTGGATGTTTCCCAAGGCGTTGAGTTGCTTCATCATGAACTTTCTGAAAGGGAACTCGTTCAGTATCTTCTGTGGCATCCCGCGTGATGCCGTCATCTTGGGCACGTCGAAGTGTACCACCATTTTCTTGTCGTCGTCGTACTGTAGCCCATCAACGTAGCCGGCAGCGCTCACCGTGAACTTGTTGTCGGGAGTCGAAACCGCGGCGTCGGTGAACGTTATCTTGCCGGCATCGCCGCTCATCACAGCGCTGAAGCGAAGCGGTATGCTGAATTTGCCCAGTACGGGCGCGAACAGGCGTGAGATGTCGCGAAGCATGGTCTCGCCGGTGATGATTCCGGTGGAGTAGGTGAGGGGAGTGCCGGACTCCTCGTCGGGCAGGGTGACGGTGGCGGTGGGTACGCGCACCTTGGTGTCTATTTGTCTCACCACCATGTCGGTCACGTTGATGCATCGCTTGTTGGCTGCCACGGTGAAGCGCAGGTCGCGGATGTCGAAACCCGCGGTGGTGTCGCTTCCCGTACACTTTGTGAGTGTGGCATTTATTGAGTCGGGTGAGAAATGATTCACGGTGAAGTGCATTTTCACCACCGCGTCAAAGTGCCCAGGGTCGAAGAAGCCGCGCTTTGGCTTGCCCGTGTTCTTGCGCGGCAGGTGGTTGTCGCTCAGGTAGTGAACCTCCAGGTCTATGTTTGGCACCTCTTTCACCTCGCTCAGGTCCAGGCTTCGAAGGGTGATGTGGTGATGCGTGGTCTCGCCTTTGTCGTTAGTGCTCACCAGACTCACTTTCAGGCCGTTTACGCTCCCCCATGGCATCCCTTCTCCTATCTCGTTCAGCGCCAGACGGGCCAGCGTCACGCTGTCGGTGTTGTAGATGAGCGAAATGCGCTCCGCGGTTAGCGAATTCATGATAAACTCTGTCTTGGCCTTGGCTTTGGTGCTGTCGGGTCTGAACGCGTCAAGAACGAACCGGAAATTTGGCACCGAGTCCTCTTCCGATTGGTAGAGTCGTGCCGTGACTCCGCATAGTTTGGCTCTGAGGATGTGAACTTTACCGCTTGTCAGCCCCCACCAGTTAATCCTTGCCTCCATCCGGTCGGCCTCAAGCATCTTGCGGTGCTGCAAGTCCTCCACACACAGGCCCTGAAAACGGGCTTCGTGGGTGAGGATGTTCACGTTCACGCCTTCCATCTCTACCCTCGTCCCGAGTTTCTCGGAGAGGGCCGCGGTGGCCATATCCATGATGCGTTTCTGCGCCCACGACGAGTTGAGCAGCATTCCTATCAACACTATCAGTGCCATGACTGCGCCCACGGTCCAACACGTGACTTTCAGCGCTTTTCTGACCTTTGGTGACAAATTCGCTGGCATACTTTATGCTTATTTGAGCTGCTTATACTTGGTGGTGTCGCCCACAATCCATAGCACATCGCCAGGGAAAAAGCGCAGTTCGGGTGATGGTGAAATGAAATTCTCGGGACCTCGCTGAAGCGATATCAGCAGCGTGGAGAAGTCTTCGTGCAGACGCGCCTGAGCCAGCGACTTGCCAATCAGCGGTGACTCCTCGCTGAGGGTGAAGTGCGTGAATTCCACTTCTCCGGCAGCGCTGCGCGCTCCGGCTATTTCCTGGGCCTCCACAAGAGGAAGCAGGTGCTGGATCTGGTCGTCATTCCCTATTATGCCTATGATGTCACCGGGGAGTATGCGCATTTCCTTGGTGGGAATGAGATAACGCTGCTCGCCGCGCTGGATGCTCACCACGTTCACACCATAATTGTGGCGCAGATTGGCGTTCACCAGTTTCTCGCCGGCAAACGGACATGCCTGACCCACACGGATATATGCCAAGTGGAGATCCGATACCAGACTGGTGTTGCGGCCGGTGCGACGAAGGTCGCGCTCGTTGAAGTTGCCTATGAAATGGGTCTCTATTTCGTTGATACGCTTGCGTAGCACTGGCGCAAACACCACTGCCATCAGCACCATTATAACTATCACGCTCACCACGCTCACCGTGGACGAATAGTTGCCCCAGAACAGACCCAGCAGCAGTTCCATCGCCACAAGTAGGCCAACCAGGAACATCACCACGATAGGAACGTACGACACGTTGCCCGACGATGCAATCAGTTGCTCGCGCTCGCTCTTCTTCACAGGAGGGGCAATGATGGCATAGATGAACGGCGACAGACCCGCCAGGGTAACCAGTGTCGCCACAAACTTACCCCATTTCTCGCCCAGCACGGTGCCCTGCATGAATGGAATGAAATATTCTCGTACTAATAATATCAGGGTTATGGTGATAACGGTGTAAAGAACCATCCTGATGAGATAGCGCTTGAGTATCGCGCTCCAAAGTTTGTTTGAGCGTGGTTTCTCTCCCTCTGATGCCGTACGGCTATATCCGTTCAGCAGCAGCGACAGGCGCTTGGGCAGCATCCGCTCCACCCAGTTGTAGCATGGCACCGCGCTCTTGATGAAGAACGGCGTGAAAAATGTGGTTATAACACTCACTGCCACCACTATGGGGTAGAGGGCCGGGTGAAGCACGCCAAGCGACATTCCCAGTGATGCTATAATGAACGCGAATTCTCCTATCTGAGTAAGGCAGAAACCGGATTCCATCGCATTCTTCAGGGGCTGGCCCGTCGCCAGCATTCCGAACGTGCCGAACAGTATCATGCCCACCACCACCACGATAGATAGCAGTGCTATGGTCTCCCAGTACTGTGCTATTACCGACGGATTCACCATCATTCCCACCGAAATGAAGAACACCGCCCCAAAAAGGTCTTTCACGGGTTGCACCACGCGTTCTATGTGCTCGGCCTTACTTGTGCCGGCCAGGATTGAACCCATCACAAACGCACCGAGTGCCATCGAGAAGCCGCTCTTTACGGCGAATATCGCCATCAGGAAGCACAGACCCATGGAGATGATGAGCATCAACTCATCGCTTATCAGTTTGCGGAAACGATTGAATAGCGATGGAATTACGAACATACCCACGGTGAAGCACACTATCAGGAAGAACAGCAACCACAGAATGCTCTGTATCATCTCTCCGCTGTCCACGGTGTTGTTGATGGCGACTGACGACAGCACCACCATCATCACCACTGCAAAGAGGTCTTCCACTATCAGCACCGCTATTACGCCGGGTACAAACTTTCGGGTCTTCATGTTCAGGTCGCCCAGTGCCTTGATGATAATCGTGGTTGACGACATCGACAGCATTCCGCCCAGGAACAGGCAGTTTATCGTGCTCAGTTCCAGCAAGCGGCCTGTGACAAAGCCCACTCCGGTCATGCCCAGCACTATTATCAGTGCCGTGATTATGGCACTGCCACCCACGTTGAGAAGTTTCTTGAAACTGAATTCCAGGCCCAGCGAGAACAGTAGCACTATTATACCTATCTGTGCCCAGAATTTAATGTTACCATCATCGGCAACCGTGGGCATGAATGTGAAGTGCGGACTGGCCAGAAATCCGGCCACTATGTAGCCCAGAACCACAGGCTGCTTGAGCAGTTTGAAGATAATGGCTGATATGGCACCCAGACTGAGTATCAGCGCCAAGTCGGCAATAAGACTTTCAATGTTCAGCGTCTCCATTGTGTTTATTTTGTCGTTTAGTTATTTTTACTTGTCTCTGTCCGGCTGGTTTCATACGTTCACCTCATTGGTGAGGGTGATGGAAATCACAGGGAACACTTTGTGTATCTCATTGAACACCTCCGGAAATTTCAGACTGTCGCGTGTGAGAACCACGTAGTTTATTACGGTGAACTGCTCCTCATAGTTGTAGCGCAGAAATTGGTCGGATGTGCGGATGTTGTACTTGGCGAATATCGTGCGGCAGGTTTCCAAGTCGGTCACAATGCCGCTCACCTTTATCCGCACTATCTTCGACTCCCATGTGAAGTGAATCTTGCGCTCCAGCCCGTCCATGTTAAGCAGGATGAACAGAATAAGTATCGTGGCAATGACCGATACAAAGTACATTCCCGAGCCCACGGCAAGGCCCACGCACGCCGTCATCCAGATTCCGGCCGCAGTGGTCAGGCCGCGAACCGAACCTTTCATCTGAATTATGGCTCCGGCACCCAGAAAACCCACGCCGCTCACCACCTGCGCCGCAATGCGGCCGGGGTCACCGTTTTTCAGGCCCAGGTACTCCTGAGGAATGAAGATGGAAATGAGCATGGCAAGCGTGGCTCCCATGCAAATCAGCGCAAAGGTCCGCATTCCGGCTATCTGCCCGCGGCGGTTGCGCTCCACCCCGATGAGGCTGCCCAGCAGTGCCGAGAGAAACAGCCTGAAGAGAGCGTTAGCACTGTTAACGTCGGGCGATGCTATGAGTTGTATCAGTTCGTTCATGTCGTTCCGTTCTGGTCTTTGAATTGGTGAAGGGTCACTTCCCGGCCGTTGAATGTGGCGTAGGTGTAGCGGCATATCCAGTCGCCGGTCACTGTAAGGGTCTTGCCTGTCTCCAGCCGTATCGTGCGGGCCACGTGCAGATGACCGGCCACAAAGTAGTCGATTTCGGGATGCTGTCTGCTGTATTCGTTCGCCCACTCGGTGAGGCTTTTCTGCGCCGGACCGGGAGTGCGCTCGGCATCTTTCTGCAGCACATCGGTCATGGGCTCAGTGGGTTTGCGGCCCGTTTTTGCCACGCGCGATACGCGGTTGTGGTTCGACCATCCTGTTGCCACCATCGACGTCCAGCGGGGGTGAACACCTGCATATAGCCACTGGCACACAGGATTGTAGAAGCACCACCGCATCAAGCGGTAGTCGAGTGGGCGGTGGCCCACGTCGTCGCCATGACTGATGAAAAATGTCTTTCCGCCTATCTCCACTGTCTGCGACTTGTGCAGAACAGTCATGCCTATCTCGTCGCGCAGGTAGGTGCGTAGCCACACGTCGTGGTTGCCGGTAATCCAGGTGATTCTCACACCGCTGTCGGCCAGCTCGGCCAGCGCCCCGAAGAAGCGGATGTGTCCCTGTGGCACCACATTGCGATACTCAAACCAGTAGTCAAGCACGTCGCCCAGCAGATACAGTTCGCAGGCGCTCTCCTTGATTGATTTCAGAAATCTCACCGCGCGCTGCTCTGCCTCGGGGTGGGGCAGGTATTTTGCCCCCAGATGCAGGTCCGAAATGAAGTATGTGAGTTTTTGCTCCATCTGTCGTCTCTCTTGATTTGTGGGTGCTCTCTGTGTCTCTCGCTTTTACATGAAACCCAGTTCCAGGCGGGCCTCGTCGCTCATCATGCTCTGGTCCCATTCCGGCTCGAACACCAGGTTCACGTTCACGCTTGTTACTCCTTCCACGCTCTGCACCTTCTGCCTGATATCCTCAAACAGGTAGTCGCCCATCGGGCAGTTTGGCGCGGTGAGCGTCATGTCTATCTCCACGTTGCCGTCGTCGGCCACTTCCACGCGGTAAATAAGCCCCAGACTATACACGTCCACCGGAATTTCGGGGTCAAATACGGTCTTGAGCATCTTCACTATGTCTTCCTCAATCCTGAGTCGTTCCTCTTGTGTCATAAGTTTTTCCGTTAGTATTCAGCCGCTTGTGAGCGTCTGTCGCTCATCAGGTTTGCGGCTCTCCTGTGTCTCTCACTTGCGAACCACCGTGAACCGGCTTCCGTTCCACTTCAGCAGGAAATTGCCCTCGTTGGGGTCGTCATCGCTTGGCGATAGGGTGATGTCTTTGCCCATTCGTGGCAGTTCCACGTTGTAATCGTGGAAATTGAAGTCGCGTCCTGTCATCACCTTGGGCGTGCGGGGCCACCACACGGCTTCTCCCTTTTTTACTTCAAAGAACATCAGGTCGTTCACGTTGTTTACAAGGCGGTCATCATCTTCGTCGGTAGCCGTGGGGTCGTATTCATCGCCGCTCAGCGACACTCCCACCAGGACGTTACCGTTTGTGCAGCGCCAGTAGCACATTTGCACGCGCAGCTCCAGTTCGGCCATCAGGCGAGCGTTTATGTAACCGTTGCGAACGTCCAGCACGTAGTCACCCAGACCGATTGCCTCCTTGCCGAGCATCCGGGTTACCACCATGTTGAAGAACTCGTTGGGATAGGCCTGTGCCAGCCCCCAGAAGTAGTCGTCGATTGCGGGCTTCTCGCTTTCCCCGCCGGTGTAAAGGTTCTGATTGTGCCATTGCTGCTCTATCTTATAGAACGACAGGGTGTTGTCGGCAAAGTTATACACTTCGTCCTGTGCTTGGGTCAGTGATGCGGCCATCACCGTCAGCGCTAATGCAAATACTAATCTTTTCATCTTTGTGGTAATTAATGCTTTTTATTTACGTTAATATGAGCAAAATCGCCCTTTTTCTGCTAATTAACTACAAAAATAGCAATTTAGGTTAAATCTACCAAATAAACTTCCCTACTAACACCTCTGAATTAACTTAAGGAGGGTTCTATAAATTAACTTGCGATGATTTTGAATTTATATCGTGCAGGTGCGAAGTTAAAGATGAAGTAGCGTAGTGGGCTACGGTGCAAGACTTTAACGCAGCAGATGCCGGTAGAAAACAAAATCAGCCAAGAATACATCCTTACTTTTATTAATTTATAGAACACTCCTTAAGGTAAAAAAGGCTCAATGCAAATCAGGGTTTACATTGAGCCTGTATGTCTCGGTTCAGTGCCTTCAGCAGACCTAACTGCTCTTAGCGGGTGACGATGGTGCCGGTGTGCCCCAGCAGTGCTTCGCGTGCCTTGCTCAGCGAGGTTATCAGCGCCACGCCATCGCGTGAGTTTTCCACAAAACTGATGCAACTTTCCACCTTGGGAAGCATACTGCCCGGGGCAAAGTGGCCTTCAGCGGCCCACTGGCGTGCCTCTGCCACGCTCATTCGGCTGATGGCGCGTTCGTCGGGCTGGCGGTAGTTTATCATCACCTGATCCACTGCGGTGAGAATCACCAGCATATCGGCTCCTAAGTCCAGTGCCAGACGGGCGCTCGCGCGGTCCTTGTCTATTACGGCCGCCACACCCTCGTAGCCGCCGGCTTCGCTTTCCACCACCGGGATGCCGCCGCCGCCCACGGTTATTACTATGCTGTGTTCACGCAGCAGTTGCTCCACCACCGGCAGTTCCACTATCTTCTGTGGAATGGGGGATGGCACCACGCGGCGATATCCGCGGCCGGCGTCTTCCACCATCGTGTAGCCGGTGGCGGCGGATATGCGCCCGGCCTCCTCGCGGCTGTAGAACATGCCCACCGGTTTGGTGGGGTGACTGAACGCTTCATCGGCGCGGTCCACCACCACCTGCGTGATTACCGACGCGCAGCCGCGGCTGATGCCGCGGTGCGACATCTCGCGCTGGAGGGCTTGCTGCAGGTGATAACCTATGTAGCCCTGTGTCATGGCTCCGCACTCGGGAAATGGCATCGCAGGTGTGCCGCCTCCGTTTCCGGCGGCGAACTCAAACGCCAGGTTCACCATCCCCACCTGAGGACCGTTACCGTGGCCTATCACCACATCGTATCCTTCTTCCACCAGATCTACTATGGTGCGTGCGGTTTCGCGAACCAGTGCCAACTGTTCCTGCGGTGTGTTGCCCAGTGCGTTTCCGCCCAGCGCAATAACAAGTCGTTTGCTCATCTATCTCCCTCCCTATTTGAGTGTCGCGTACATCACGGCCTTGATGGTGTGCATTCGGTTCTCGGCCTCGTCAAACACTTTGCTGCGGCGGCTGCGGAACACTTTGTCGGTCACTTCCATCTCTTTCAGCCCGAATTTCTCGTAAATCTCGCGCCCCACGGTGGTCTCCAGATCGTGGAACGAGGGCAGGCAGTGCATGAATATTGCGTCGGGAGCGGCATTCTCCATCACGGCGTCGTTCACCTGATAAGGGCTCAGGTTCTTTATGCGCTCGGCCCACAGCTCGGGTGACTCGCCCATGCTAACCCAGATGTCGGTGTAGATTACGTGTGCCCCCTTTGTCCCTTCTTTCACGTCGTCGGTGAGGGTAATGGTGCTTCCGTTCTCCTTGGCTATCTCGCGGCAGGTTGCCACCAGTTCGGCTTCGGGCATGTTCTCCTTGGGGCCGCAGGCCACAAAGTTGATTCCTAATTTGGCCGAAACCACCATCAGTGAGTTGGCCACGTTGTTGCGGGCATCGCCCATGAACACCATCTTCAGACCCTTGTAACGGCCAAAGTTCTCCTCTATTGTCAGCACGTCGGCCAGCATCTGAGTGGGGTGGAACTGTGTGGTGAGTCCGTTCCACACCGGCACTCCGGCATGGCGCGCCAGGTCTTCCACCACCTGCTGGTCGAATCCGCGATACTCTATTCCGTCATACATACGCCCCAGCACCTTGGCGGTGTCCTCGAGCGACTCTTTCTTGCCCATCTGCGACGAACCGGGGTCCAGATAGGTAACGCCCATACCCAGATCGTTCCCGGCCACCTCAAACGAGCAGCGGGTGCGTGTCGATGTCTTCTCGAACAGCAACACTATGTTCTTGCCGGTTAGGTACTTGTGCGGAGTGCCGGCGCGCTTCAGGCGCTTGAAATCTTTCGACAACTCCAGCAGATATTGAATCTCTTCTGTGCTGAAATCCAGCAATTTCAGGAAACTTCTTCCCGATAAACTTCTTGGCATAATTTGTGTCGTTTTTTATGTATGTTATTCTTATATAGTCATTTGAAACGCTCTGTGAGCAACCGTATGTTATGTGCTTACTCGCGGATAAGCGGCATGCTCATGCATCGTGGCCCGCCGCGACCGCGTGAAAGTTCGCTGCTGGGTATCTCCAGCACCGTCAGCCCGTGGGCTCGCAGGATGTCGTTGGTTACGTTGTTTCGCTCATACACCACCACCTTGCCGGGGGCTATGCACAGTGTGTTTGAGCCATCGTTCCACTGCTCGCGCTCGGCGGTAATCAGGTCGCCGCCACCGCACTTGATAAGTGTCACCTCGTCCAGTTCCAGCGCGTCGGCCAGGATGTCTTCCAGCGTGTCTTTCTTGCGGGTGATGCGCAGTTCGCTCTCACCCTTGCCGCGGCTTATCTTGAACACCTCCAGCGGACCCAGAATGCCCGGATGCACCATAAACTTGTCGTGGTCAATCTGCGTGAACACGGTGTCGAGGTGCATAAATGCGCGCGACTCGGGGATGCGTATCGCCAGTATCGACGTGATAGTGGTGCTCTCGTTGCGGAAGATGTTCTTGGCCATCTTCTCTATCGCGTCGGGCTCGGTGCGCTGCGAGATACCTATCGCCAGCGTGTGGTCGCTCAAGTTCAGCACGTCGCCGCCCTCAATGTGGAACGCGTAGTAGCGCTCATAGTAGTGCTCCACCTCCTTGAAATCGGGGTGGAACTTGAACAGGTAGTCGCCATAGATGGTCTCGCGGCTCCGTGTCTGAGAGAACATTTTGTTGATTCCCACTCCACATCCTATGCTCTCAAACGGGTCTCGTGTGAAGTACAGGTTGGGCATAGGGTTCATCACTATTCGGTTCTCGCCGTGAACCATATCAGCCAGTGAGTTCCGCACCTCACTGCGCTCCCGCCCCAACTCGTTCAGATACACGCCCTCCATGGTCTTCAGCACCAGTTGCTTGCTGTCGCTGATGCTGTTGAGGAAGTCGTAGATAATCTCGTGGTACTTGGTGGCTCGCACCCCGGCCTCGGCTATCACCTGACGAAGGAAGCGCTCGCGGATTTCCGCGCTCTGGTCCAGCACCTCGGCCATCAAATTCTCCAGATACACCACTTCCACGCCGTTGTCGCGAAGCGTCTGCGAGAACGCATCGTGTTCCTCTTCTGCCACTTTCAGGTAGGGAATGTCATCAAAAAGCAACTCTTCCATCGTGTTGGGCGTGAGGTTGAGCAATTCGCGCCCGGGACGGTGTAGCAGTACCTTCTTCAGTGTGTTAATCTCACTCGTTACATGAATACCTTTCATGAAATATTTCTTTTGTTAATGGTTTTGCAATATCGGCTTGTGAGTCAATTAAGGCCCGAATCGCACCCAAAATGAGGGCTTCACGTTCCGAGGCTTATTTCTTATGTGCAAAGTTAGCCAAAAAATCCCAATCCCGCAACACACTCGCAATTACTTCCCTTAAATCCTGCTACCGTGATGCCGGCACCTATACCGCCTGCGAGCAGGGAAAAGATTAGGTGCCGCCTCCGCCGGATAGCGGGAGACGGCACCTGCAATCTCACATCTCCTTAACGTTGGATTGTCAATAGACTGCTTTGGTGCTTGTAGCGGCCCTTGTCGTTGTCGAAGGTGTCGTTGCTTCTCACTTTGTTCACCACTGTTACGTCAACCGACGGGCACTTGATGGGGGGGGTGATTGTGGAACCGTATGAGTTGCGGTTGGCGCTTCCGTCGTTGCGGTAAGTCTCAATGAGTGGCATGTAAGAGAAATTGTCGTAGGCTTCTGGCAACGCGTTGATGAGCGTCACGGCATCGGCCGACTGCTTTTCTTCACTGTCGATATTGTGTACGGCATATTTGCCGTCGTTGGTGTTCTGGGATGCGTGAGAGTTGCTGGCGGTGCTTGCGCTGAACTGGTCGCAGATAGTGAAGTTGCCGAATTGCACCTCTTTATTGCTGGCGATGCTGAAATTGCCTGTGGTAGCCGGATACTTGGAATTGTCGGCACCACCCTGAAGATGTAGAATGTCTGGTCGGCATCTTTGCCGGTCGATGTCCATTTCAGATTCACGGTGTAAGGTGTGGCCGCTCTCAGAAAGCACTTGTGCATCAGCCTGCAGGCTGATGGCATAGAGGAACATCGTGGGCGCATGGCTTGGATTGTAGTTGGCAAATGAGGTTGTTGTGGTATTGTGCTTTCTGATATTGATAATCCCCTTTATAGCATTGCAAAGTTAGTAATAAATTGGTTATACAGGGCTATTGTGCGCTAAAAAAAATTAATGGACTTTGCGCCGCAAGGCAACTGACCATGTAAGCGTGTGAAAAACGGTTTGCATGGCAAGGATAAAACCGCTAACTTTGTCCCGCTTTATTAATCACATCGTTTTTTGCAAGTATAAACTATGAGTTTTATTATACCGCAGAACTACCGGCAGCGACTGTTGCCCGAGACCACCGAGGTGGCTATCAAGATGGTGAAGGATGCCTTTCAGCAACGTCTCTCACAGGCTCTGAACCTGCGGCGTGTCACCGCACCGCTGTTTGTGCTGCAAGGTACAGGTATTAACGATGACCTTAACGGCGTGGAGTCTCCTGTGGAGTTCCCCATCGCTTGCATGGGAGGCCGGCGAGCCGAGGTGGTCCACTCGCTGGCAAAGTGGAAGCGGCTGAAACTCGCCACCTACGGAATTGCACCGGGCTACGGCATCTACACTGATATGAATGCGATACGCGCGTGCGAGGAACTGGATAACCTGCATTCGCTCTACGTGGACCAGTGGGACTGGGAACGGGTTATGGCCGACGAGGAACGCAACCTTGACTACCTGCGTGCTACCGTGGAGCGGATCTACGATGCTATTCGCGCCACCGAACTCGATGTCTATCACCATTTCCCGCACATTACTCCCCGCCTGCCTCAGCACATTCATTTCATCCACTCTGAGGAACTGCTGCGTCTCTATCCACACCTCTCTCCGGCCGAGCGCGAAACTCAGGCGGCGCGCAAGTGGGGCGCTATATTCCTTATTGGTATTGGTGGCAAACTGTCCAATGGCGAACCGCACGACGGACGCGCCCCCGACTACGACGACTGGTCGTCGCCTAACGCCGACGGATACTGCGGCCTTAACGGCGACATAATTGTGTGGGACAGCATTCTCCAAATCCCGTTTGAACTCTCATCTATGGGCATTCGAGTGAACACGCAGTCGCTTATGGCACAACTCGCCGAGCGTGGATGCACCCACAGAGCGGAACTATATTATCACAAGAAATTGCTCGCCGGAGATCTGCCACAGACCATTGGTGGTGGAGTGGGGCAGAGCCGTCTGTGCATGTTCTTGCTGCAAAAAGCTCATGTGGGTGAAGTGCAGGCCAGTATCTGGCCCCCGGAGCAAGTGCGCGCCTGCGAACAAGCCGGCATCCTGCTTATGTGATTTCAACTTTTCTCACAAGAGAAGCCTATTTTTCACAGATTTGTGCAAAAAAAACCTTGATTAGTGCGGTAATTCAAAAAAAAATTCCGATATTTGCACTCGGAAAAATCGGGAAGGATTTGTGCCTTCTGTCTTAATGGGGTATAACTTAGCCCGTTAGTGAAGAATAACAGACCTGTCGGCCCCACAACTCCGCCCTTTTTTGTTGAAAACAGTTTTTTAATTTTATTAATTTAATCTTAAAAATTAGGATAAAATGACTAAAGCAGAAATCGTTAGCGAAATCGCTAAATCTACAGGAATTGACAAAGCGTCAGTGTTGGAAACAATTGAGAAATTCATGGAGGAAGTAAAGGACTCTTTGGCTAATGGGGAAAATGTCTATCTCCGCGGATTCGGTAGCTTCATCGTTAAGACCCGCTCGCAGAAGACAGCTCGCAACATCAGCAAGAACACCACAATCATCATCCCGGAGCACAACATTCCCGCTTTCAAGCCTGCTAAGGTTTTCATGGACGCTGTGAAATAATAGCCCCCTCGAAAATGAAATCTTAATGCTGTGGTGAGATGCACCTGGCACCCTACCACAGCATTTTTTATCAAATAAATTATTTAACACTTTAAATTTACTAAGTTACATGCCAAGCGGAAAGAAAAGAAAAGGCCATAAAATGGCCACGCACAAGCGCAAGAAAAGACTTAGAAAGAATAGGCATAAAAATAAGAAGTAATTCTTACGCTTGAATGACGTCGGTTCATACACACAGAACAAACACTCCCCCTGTATGCGGACTATGCCACATCTAAGGTCTAAGGGTTTGTTCTTTGTGTGTGTTTATCGACTTCATTGTTTTAGTGTTGCTACCTATTTTTTCACAATCTCACACTACAATGAAAAGTGAATTAGTAGTAGACGTAACCCCATCCCATATCACCACCGCGCTGCTCGAAGACGGTAGGCTTATGGGACTTCAGCGTGAGACGCGGGATGCATCCTACGCTGTGGGAAACTTGTATTTGGCCAAGGTAAAGAAGATAATGCCCGGGCTCAACGCTGCCTTTGTCAACGTTGGGCACGATAAAGACGCATTCCTTCATTACCTGGATTTAGGTTCGCAGTTTAAGACATATAAGAATTTCGTTCAGCAGGCGAGGAGTGGAGGCAAAAAGGCGCCCCTCATTTCCAAGATGACGCTTGAGACCGACATCGACAAGCACGGTACCGTGTCGGATGTGCTCCAGCAAGGCGATGAACTGATTGTGCAGATAGCCAAGGAGCCAATCTCCTCGAAAGGGCCGCGACTGACCACCGAGATTACCTTCACCGGACGTTTCCTGGTGCTCGTCCCCTTCAATAACAAGATTATGGTGTCGGCCAAAATCAAGAGCGCTGCAGAGAAAAAACGCCTTCGCACGCTCATCGAGAGCATCAGGCCACGCAACTTCGGGGTGATTATTCGCACCAGTGCCGAGGATAAGAGTTCGGCAGAACTCTACGGCGAAATGAAGGTGCTGCTCCAGAGTTGGGAGGACAGCGTGGCGAAACTGGCATATTCCACGCCACCAACTCTTCTCTACGAGGAAGAAAGCCGTGCCGTGAGTCTCATCAGAGACGTATTCAACCCCGACTTTGAGTCCATTCATGTCAACGACGCCGATGTCTTTGAACAAATTCAGCACTATGTGAACCTAATAGCCCCCGAAAAGACCGATACGGTTAAAATCTATTCCGGCGAGATGCCTATCTTCGACAAGTTCAGCGTAACAAAGCAGATAAAGTCGTCGTTCGGTAAGACCGTTTCGTTCCGCTCGGGAGCATACATAATAGTTGAAAGCACCGAGGCTCTTCATGTTATCGACGTCAACTCTGGTAACCGCTCCAAGGCTTCTACCGACCAGGAAAGCAACGCGCTCAACGTCAACTTGCTCGCTGCCGACGAAATCGCTCGGCAACTCCGACTGCGCGACATGGGCGGTATCATCGTCATCGACTTCATCGACATGGCTAAGGCCGAACACCGACAGCAACTCTACGAGCACATGCGAGAAGTGATGATGACCGACAGGGCGCGTCACAACATATTGCCGCTGAGTAAGTTCGGACTTATGCAAATCACCCGACAAAGAGTGCGACCGGCACTCGACATCGTCACGGCCGAATCATGTCCGTCGTGCGGTGGAAAGGGAGAAATACAGCCGTCGCTCCTCTTTACCGACGTGCTGAAAGACAAGATTCATTATCTTGTCAATTCGCTGAAGGTCAACAAATTTATTATGTATGTCCATCCTTTTGTCGATGCCTATCTCAAGAAAGGCGTACTTAGCGAGTACATGCGATGGCGCATGGAATTCGGACGAAAATTCAAGATTCTGCCCGACCAGTCGCTCGCCTACCTCCAATACAGGGTCATCGACAAAGATAAGAACGAGATCGACCTCAAGGAAGAAAAAGACACAAGCAGTTCCTCCAGCAAGAAGGAACAACGCCGAAAAAAAGAAACTTCCGAAGAGGAAAACTGACAACAGTGAAACCCGAATGACCGATTCGGGCTAAAATCACAAAAGAAACGGTGCCGGAGTCCACTCCGGCACTATTATTAATTTATAGAACTCACCTGTATGTTATCCGATGTGCACCGGTGAAATGATTCCTGTCTCATCTCCCTCAGAAATCTTTCTCAAGTTCAGGGTAGAAGATTCGCAAACGCGGCGTTCGACCACGCTATGTAGTTGCCGGCCGAGTCGGTGCTGATGGTCATGGCGGCGATGTCGCTGCGGCGCTCCATCAGCGCGTGAGCGCGTTCGGCGCCCATCGCCATACAAGCGGTGGCCCATGCGTCGGCCGTCATGCAGTCGGGCGCCACAATGGTAACGCTCAGCAGCGACGACTCCTCGGCGTGTCCTGTGTGGGGATTGACGATGTGCGACACGCGTTTGCCATCCACTTCCTTATAGCGGCGATAGTTGCCGCTTGTGGCCACGGCCTTGTCGCTGAGAGGTAGTACCAGTGCCGAACGGTGCTGCAGGTTGTCCTCGGGCATATCCACCGAAATGTGCCACGGCTCGCCGCGCTCATTCTCTCCGTGGGCCACCACCTCGCCGCCTATCTCCACCAGAAAGTGCTCCACACCATTTCGCAGCAGCATTTCGCCCACCTCGTCGCATGCCAGCCCCTTTGCTATGGAACTGAAGTCGAACTGCGTCCGTTCGTCGTCGCGGACTATCTTGCTCCCGGCGAGCCGCGTCTTGCTCAAACCCACAAAACTGAGAATGCTGTCTATTTGCGCCTGCGTGGGCAGTGCGCCCTTTTTGTAGCCGAAGCCCCACGCGTTCACCAGCGGCATCACCGTGGGGTCGAACG
The DNA here is from genome assembly GCA_937892215.1 of uncultured Porphyromonadaceae bacterium. Taxonomy (GTDB): domain Bacteria; phylum Bacteroidota; class Bacteroidia; order Bacteroidales; family Muribaculaceae; genus Sodaliphilus. Next base: position 984 of record CALAVE010000061.1, on the reverse strand, counting down.
CGCCTCCTGATTCGCGGTTCACCTGCAGTGATGCGTTGTAGAGGCGGCGGAACCGGCTGTCGGTCTCGCCGGTCTTGCCGGTGTTGATTTCGGAGATGCGCGATTTGGGGTTAAACGGCGAAACGCTCATATCCACGTCGCCCAGTATGGCCCTGACGGAGTCGGCTAAGTGATTGTCGGTCGCGGCGAGGAAAGTGATGTGATACTGTGTGGTCCACACGTCTCCGCTCACCGTCTGATACTCCGACCGCTCGCGAGTGAAAAACAGCGATGCCGTTCCCATTACGGCCAGAATTACTACTGCAATATATTTTTTCATTTTTTTTCTTGACTGTCGATTATCGGGTACAAATTTAGTAATAATTCCAGAACTTGCGTCTAACTTTCCCCACGTGTGAGCGGCGCGTGGACAAAAAAATTATGGATTTTGAGAAAAATTTCGTAAATTTGCTAATTAATTCGTGAATAATACCCCCAATGCGCGTAATATGAAAGAGATAGACGATTCAAAGCAGGGAGTGAACCCCGACGGAATTAACGACGAAATAAATAACGGGCAGAGCCCCGACGCAGCCCCGGAGCAGACCGATGACCTGACTCCCGATGAGGCCGACAACCCGGAAGGCGAGCCCTCCGCTGAGGCTCACTCCTCTTATCAGGTGCCGAAGGACAAAAAACTGCAGTTGTCTGGAATGTACGAGAACTGGTTCCTGGACTATGCGTCCTACGTGATACTCGAGCGAGCCGTGCCGCACATCGAGGACGGCTTCAAGCCGGTGCAGCGTCGCATCATGCACGCGATGAAGGAGACCGACGACGGACGTTTCAACAAGGTGGCCAACATCGTAGGCAACACCATGAAATACCACCCGCACGGCGACGCCTCCATCGGCGACGCCCTGGTGCAATTAGCCCAGAAAGACCTGCTTATCGACACGCAAGGCAACTTCGGCAACATCCTCACGGGCGACGATGCCGCCGCCC
>CALAVE010000060.1 GCA_937892215.1 uncultured Porphyromonadaceae bacterium | reverse complement strand
GTCCATACTGCCGAAGTTACCCTGTCCGTCTACCAGCACCTGGCGCATATTCCATGGCTGGGCAAGACGCACCAGCGCACCATATACTGAGGAGTCACCGTGGGGATGATACTTACCAAGTACCTCACCGACGATACGTGCACTTTTCTTATAGGGATTATTGTGGGTGTTGCCCAATCCAAGCATACCATAGAGTATGCGGCGGTGAACGGGCTTAAAGCCATCTCTTACATCAGGCAAGGCTCTGGCTACGATTACTGACATGGAATAGTCAATATAGCTGCTCCGCATCTCGCGGTTTAGGTCTACCTTGATAATCCTGTCGTTGTTTAGGTTTTGTGTTTCGTCCATATTATTCCTTATTTATATATTTAATTCCTTTTGGGCTTCAAAATTACGCATTTCTTACCAATAAGGCAAAATATTAGCCGGACAAAATATAAAGAAAACCGAAAATTTAGGCATTTTTAGCGTTTCTCGCGCATTTAACATCAGTTTTCGACATCCTATCGGCATTTATTGCACGTGACGTCACAGACCAGCCAAAGTCAGCGAGAAGAGCGATAAATGAAAAAAGTTTCCGCAACTTACCATTGGAGGCAATAAGTTGCGGAAACATGCTAAATTGGATAATAAACTGACAGTGCTTGTCAGATACTATAGTTTGTTGCCCTCACGCGGGAAGATGATTTGTGGCTTGAAGGTCTTGGCTTCCTCCAACGGCATTGAGGCAAAGGCCATTATGATGACGATATCCCCTACTTCCACCTTGCGTGCCGCAGCACCGTTAAGACAAACACACCCGCTGCCGCGTTCACCGGCAATAACGTAGGTCTCAAGACGCTCGCCATTGTTGTTGTCCACTATATACACGCGCTCACCTTCCACTATGTTCGCGGCGTCCAGCAGATCCTCGTCTATCGTTATGCTACCTATGTAGTTCAGGTCCGCACCGGTAACGGTCACTCTGTGTATCTTGGATTTAACTACCTGTATAAGCATTTCTTCGCTCTTATTTCTTGTAAGTTATGTTGTCTATCTCTCGCACATCGCCGCAGTAAACCGTGATGCATCCCACCACATGACGGCTCTCCTCCCAACTCGTCACCGGCTGAAGGGTGTCGCCGTCGCATATCATGTAGTATTCCACTTCCATCTCGGGGTAGGCGTTTATCGTAGCCACTACCCAGTCGTGGGTCTGCTCCACGCTGTGATCCTCGGCAAACACAAGGCTCTCTTTCAGCGTGCGGTATATCGCGGGGGCCACCTTGCGCACAAGCGGTGTCAGCCTCACGTTGCGGCTGCTCTTGGCCAGACCGTCGGCCTCTCTCACGCACGGGCACTCCACTATCTCCAGACTCATGCCCAGTTGTGCCACCATCGCCTTTATCACGGCTATCTGCTGGAAATCTTTCTCTCCGAAATAGGCGCGCGTCGGCTCCACGAACATGAATAGTTTGCTCACTATCTGGCACACTCCATTGAAGTGCCCCGGACGCATCGCTCCTTCCATCACCTCGGCCACAGGGCCCAAGTGGAACACGCGGGTATCGGGCTCGGGATAGACGTCTTCCACGGTCGGCATGAAGGCGATGTCCACTCCGCAACGCTCCAGCAGAGCCGCGTCGGCCTCGGCTGTGCGCGGATAGGTCTTCAGGTCTTCTGCATTGTTGAATTGGGTGGGATTCAGGAACACGCTCACCACCACTATGTCATTCTCGCGACGAGCACGCTCCACCAGCGACTGGTGACCCTCGTGCAACGCGCCCATCGTGGGAACCAGACCCACGCTCTTCCCGCCCTCTCGCAGTGCGCTCAGGCTTTGTTTCAGGTCGCTAACCTTACTTATGATTCTCATCTCTTCTTTTCGTATTTTGCAAAATATCACGCAAAATTAGGACTTCCTCACGAATTACACAAATTTACCCCCAATATTTCCGCAATTTTTCTCCTTTTTTTGCGCCCCTTTTGCTCTCTTCTGATACCTTCAAGCACATCCTGCCGTCTCTTGGCTTATTTCTCCAGAATGTCAATGAACTCCTTCCATCTCTCTACTGAGATTTCTCGCTGCAAAATTACTACATAGCCGCACCGCCGTCAATGCTGTTTTCTTATCTTCGCACATCACGCGCCACACTAACTTAAGCGACAGGCCGCCGCGTCACATCGCAGTAACCTGTCGCTCTAATCCTCAGCCGTTTACGCTTTCGTAATCAGCACTTTATTTTTCCATGAACAGATACGTCGTCACGCTCTCTTGCCCCAGGTAGAATGCCTTGGCTTTCACCACTTTCACTCCGGCCGGCATTATCACAGGGCCGTTCCACCGGGCCGACATCTGCGTAGGCTCGCTCCCGTCCAGGGTATAATGCACCGTTTCTCCGGGGTACTGCGCGTTGACCAGCAGCAGTCCGTTCTCCACCTTCACGCCGGGTTGCCCCAGGTGGAACAGGTAGCCCATCTTGTGTAGCACGGGCAGTTCTCGCGTGCCTATCTTCAAGTTATAGTCGGCACGGGCCTGCTCGTAGGTGGCCTCGTCCTTGCCGGCCCACGCCGGACGCGAGTTCCAGCCGCGCTCCACCACGCCCAGCACCTTGGGCAGTGCCAGCCTCTGCACCTGGTCGAAGTTCCGCAGGGTCTCGCCCCACATCTGTGCCTGAACGCCCACTATGTTCTCGGGCTTATTCAGCGTCGGTTTGCCCACCGGGGCCGTCGCCAAGTCTATCGGGTCGCCGTTCAGGGCCGTCCGTGCCGTGCAGTAGATGTTCCACGGCTGGGCATCCCACGCGGCGAACTCGTCCACGCTGCCGCCCCAGTGCAGTCCTTGCTCGTACTGATGCCAACTGTAGCCCATATCCATGTAGAAGTTCGTCACGTTCGAGAGTATCACCGGATAACCGTCGTTAGCCAGTTCGTATGGAACCGACGCTCTTGTGCCCACAGTGCTCCACGCGTTCACTCCGGCAAATCGCTTGCTCATCTCTGCGTTGTATGCCTCGCTGTGGTTCTGAGCCACCTCTTGCCAGCCTTCCACGCGTATCCCCTGCGGATACAGCACGTCGGTCACTCGCCGCATGTAGTATTCGCTTACCTCATGTGCGCTCTTGTAGCCGTTGCGCTGCATCAGCGCCTGCACGTCGGGGGTCTTGTCCCATGCGCCGCGGGCCACCTCGTCACCGCCCAGGTGTATCACGTCCAGCGTCAGCCCTGCCTCTTTGTACATCAATTGCAGTTCGCTCACCACCTTGGTGATGAAGTTATACACACCCTCATCTGCCACGTTCAGCACGTTGTCGTGATACGACTGCGCCGACGTGAACTCCGACCGGTCATTGTCGTCCCAGAGTTTATATCTCACGGCCTCTGCCATATCGCTGTCTTTCAGTCGCTCATAGCGGTTGCGCATCGCCACTATCGCCGCCCGCGCGTGCCCGGGGGTCTCTATCTCGGGAATTATCTTCACTCCGCGTTCATCGGCATACTTGAGCAGGCTTATAAATTCGTCACGGGTCAGGAAGCCGTTGGCGCTCTGCGTCTTGTCGTCAGGATTACCGTTCCCGTCGAATATCTGGGCCAAGTAGCCTTTCTCGTCCAGCGTACAGCCGCGGCGCGACGCCACTTCGGTCAGTTCAGGCAGCCCGGGTATCTCCACTCGCCACGCCTCATCGTCGGTGAAATGGAACTGATACTTGTTTATCTTGTAGTAAGCCAGCATATTTATAAACATCCTCAGGTCGGCTGCCGACATGAAATTCCTCGCTATGTCCAGCATGAAACCGCGGTAACCGAAATCGGGCGCGTCCACTATCTCCACGTTGGGCAGTTCATTGCTCTTGCTGTGGTCCAGTGCCGCAACCAGGGTCTTCACGCCGTTGAGCAGTCCGGCCTTGCCGGCTCCCGTGATTTTCACCTTACCGTCGTTCACGCTCAGCACATACGCCTCCTCGTTGTCTTTGTTCACGTTCTTGTCCACCTTCAGTTCCACGCTCGTGGCTCCGCCGCTTATGAAATACACGCCTCGGTTGGCTAACTCGCGCTTCAGGTATTTCGCCGCCTGACGGGTCTTCAGCCCCAGGATGCTGCCTTTAAGCGTCACCAGGCCGGCCAGCCGTGTGGTCCCGCTCTTCAGCGTCACTTGTTTGGGTGTGGGGAATATGTCATAAACGCCCGTCGCGGCGTTCTCACGGCCGCGGCTCAGCGTTTCGTTCAGCGCATACACGCGGTTCCCGTCGGGATAGTCTTTCCGCTCCACCCACTGACCGGGCTCAGCCAGTTCGGCCACCTCTATCTTCACCGCCAGCGGCTTCTTTGTGTCGCCGTCCGGCACCACATGGCCGCCCTGCGGAGCGTAACACACGTTCACCATCGTGCCGCGCATCAGCATATCCACGCACAGCGTGTCGCCGGGCTCAAGTTGGCGGTAACGGATGTTGGGGGTCACTTGGTAGTAGGTCGTGCTCACTTCTTTTATGTCCACTTTCGCGTCGGCCGGCAATTTCAGCGCCCGCGAGAACTGGTTGAAGTAGAACTGCCAGTTTCCGCGCAATGCTTCCCCGCTCACGTTCTTAATCACAAATCGCGAACTGTACCATCCTTTCTCCGCTCCGTTTCGGCCCATCTCCCAGCGTACCGATATCGGCGACTGGGCGCACAGCACGCTCATTGTCGTCAATGCGGCCACCAGTGCCGCCATTCTCTTAATCATTCTCATTGCTCTATTTCCTTTTTTCATTTTTTCAAATAAAACTTCACTGCCACATGCCCCCCTCTATCTCATCCAGCAGGTTTGCGCACGCGTCCTCCAGCAGGTCCAGTACCAGTTCAAAACCCTCGCTGCCCTCATAGTACGGGTCCGGCACATAGTCGTAGTATCTGTTATTCCTAATGTACCTTCCCATCATCACCACCTTGCCGCGAGCGGCCGCGCTCGGAGCCAGTCTCTGCAAGTCGCGGATGTTACCGTCGTCCATACCCACTATCAGGTCAAAGTCATCGAAATCCCACGCCTTCACCTGACGTGCGCGGTGGGTCAGCGTGTAACCTCGCCTGCCGGCGTGGTTGCGCATGCGCGAATCCGGCAACTGCCCGCTGTGACCTCCGTACGTTCCTGCCGAATCCACTTCTATCTTGTCGCTCAGCCCGCGCGCGGCTATCAGTCGCTCCAGCACGCCCTGCGCCGCCGGCGAACGACAAATGTTGCCCAGGCACACCATCAGCACCTTGTATCGCTTTTCTCTGTTCATTGTCGCTTTTACTTTCCGCAAATTTACAAATTTCATCAGCATTTTGCCGCATATTAACCGATTTTTCACTAAATTTGCGTTCAGTAAGTATAACTCTTAAAACTTTCAACTTAATTATGAAAAAGTATGTTTGCGATATTTGCGGATACGTTTATGACCCGCAGGTGGGTGACCCCGATAGCGGCATTGCGCCCGGAACTGCATTTGAAGACATTCCCGCCGACTGGGTTTGCCCTGTTTGTGGTGTAACTAAAGACGACTTCTCCCCGGAAGAAGAGGACTAAACTGCTATGGCTAAACATATTACCGACAAAGTATCTTGGGTCGGAAAAGTGGACTGGGAACTCACGCGTTTCCACGGCGATGAGTTTTCCACTCACCACGGCTCCAGTTACAACTCTTATCTGATTCGTGACTCAAAGACGGCTCTCATCGACACCGTCTGGAAACCTTACGACTCCGAGTTCGTCAGCCGGCTTAAGCGCGAAGTGCCTCTTGAACAAATCGATTTCATCATCATGAATCACAATGAGGTGGACCACAGTGGCGCGCTACCCGAACTCATGCGTGAAATTCCCGATACGCCCATCTACTGCACGGCGAAGGGCGAGGCCATCATACGCGCCCACTATCATCAGGACTGGAATTTCGTACGAGTCAAATCGGGCGACTCGCTCTCTCTGGGCGAATCCTCCCTCACTTTCATCGAGGCGCCTATGCTTCACTGGCCCGACACTATGTTCTGCCACCTATCCGGCGACAACATCCTGTTCTCTAACGACGGCTTCGGGCAGCATTTCGCTTCTGAGTCGCTGTTCGACACTGATGTCAACCGATGCGAACTCATGGCCGAGGCTATGAAGTATTATGCCAACATCATCTGCCCGTTCAGCCCCATGGCTCTGCGCAAGGTCAAGGAAATCAACGCTCTTGGGCTTCCCGTTTCCATGATTTGCCCCAGCCACGGCGTCATCTGGAGACAGAACCCGGGCGACATCATTCAGGCCTATCTCCGCTGGGCCGACGCATATCAGGAGGACCTCGTCACTATCGTTTACGACACCATGTGGCAGTCCACACGGCTCATGGCCGAGGCTATTGCCGACGGCATCCGTGAGCAGTCACCGGCCACCGCGGTGCTCATATATAACGCCGCGAAGGAGGATAAAAACGACATTCTCACGCAGATGTTCCGCTCGCGGGCCGTGCTTGTTGGCTCGCCCACTATCAACAACGGCATTTCCTACGCTGTCGCCGGACTGCTCGAGATGGCTCACGGCCTTAAATTCAAGAAGAAAAAGGCTGCCGCGTTCGGCTCCTTCGGCTGGAGCGGGGAGTCGGTGAAAATCATATCTGAGCGTTTACAGCACGCCGGTTTTGAACTGGCCTCCGACGGTCTGCGTCTGCCATGGGTCCCCGATGACGATGCCCTGCAGCAGTGCCGCCTGTTTGGCGCCGAATTCGCTAAGTCTCTTTAACCTCAATTTTTTATATCACAAATGAAACTCAACTCTCTTATTTTAAGCGCAATCCTGGCTGCATCTTCGCTCAGCCTCTGCGCCGAGACTCTTCCCGCTCCGCAAGTAACCGGCGGGATGCCGCTCATGCAGGCCATGGCAGAGCGCAAATCGGTTCGTGATTACGATTTCTCACAGCCTGTCACCAAGCAGGAACTCAGCAACATTCTCTGGGCGGCTTGGGGCATCACTCACGACGGAAAGCACACCATTGCCACTGCCATGAACAGACAGGAACTTTCGCTCTACGTCATCACCGACCACGACGTTTCGCTCTATAACCCCGAGGATAACTCGCTCACCGTTGTCAACATCGGCGACTTCCGAGAACTCGCCGGAAGGCAGGACTTCGCTAAGGCTGCGCCCGTCAATGTCGCTCTCGTTGTTGACTCGCAGAAGCAGGAACGGCTCGAATTTCAGGCCTACACCGCCGGTGCGGCTTCCCAGAACATCTACCTCTACTGCGCTTCGGCCGGACTCAAGACTGTGGTAAGGGCTATGTTTAACCACGACGCGCTACCCGAGGCTCTGAAACTGAAACCTAACGAGAAAATTCTCTTTGTGCAAACCATAGCCCACTGATGAATAAATTAGCGTGTCTTTTCTCCGCTTTGCTGCTTGCATTCGCATTCGCCGGATGCGGCAAGGCTGAGCATGCCGATGTAGCGGCCGACTCGGTCTCCACGATTCTCGAAACGGATTCATCGCAGACCGTTCACCGCATCACGGTACACGCACTTCCGGGAAAACTGCGCCGTGTGTTCAACGACAGTAACCACGTCCAACTCACCGCCGCTAAGGCCAACGGATTCTCGCCCATTCACTCGCTGCGCGATGCTCGGAGGCTTTCTCAGCCCATCGTCCGCGTGCAGTCATGCGAACACTTCGTCGTGGACTCGCTCACTTCGTCCGTACCATATCTGGTGCCTAAGGCCGCCGCTCTGCTCACCGACATCGGCCGTGAATTCGCCGACTCGGTTCGCGCCCGTGGCGGGCACGAATACCGCATCCGGGTCACAAGTCTCACGCGCACTCACTTCTCGGTGAAGCGCTTGCGACGGCGCAACATCAACGCCACCACGCAGTCTTGCCACCTCTTCGGCACCACTTTCGACATCAGTTGGGTCAAGTTCCACGACCTCGAACCGGATTTCGTGGTCTCGCTCGAAGATCTCAAGAACATTCTCGCCGAAATCATCTACGATAAGCGCCGCCAAGGCCTATGTTACGCCAAGTTCGAGGTCAAGCAGGGGTGCTTCCACATTACAATTCGATAAAAATCTTTTCTCCTCTAATCATGAATATACAAGACGCTATTTCAAACTACCTGAAATATACAGGACACAAGGAAATCCACATCAACACCGCGCTCATCGACATGGACGGGGTTCTCTACGACTCCATGAAGAACCACACGCGCGCATGGCACAAACTTATGACTAAGAACGGTATCAAGTGTACTCGCGATGAATTTTATTCCTACGAGGGCATGACCGGTATCGACACCATTAAACAACTCTTCCGGCAGCGGGCCGGAAAGGTGGTCACTTCCGATGAGGCCGCCGCGCTCTATCAGGTGAAATCTCGCTATTTCAAGGAACTCGGAGAGCCGCAAATCATGCCGGGGGTCGCTCAGATGCTCGAGGTGCTCCGCACGCACGACATTAAGCGTATTCTCGTCACTGGCTCCGGTCAACAGTCGGTCCTTAACAAGATTGACGTGGATTTCCCAGGAATATTCGCGCCTGAACGCATCACAGCGGCCGATGTCTCGCACGGAAAGCCTAATCCCGAACCCTATCTCAAGGGGATGCAGAAAGCCGGCGCTAAGCCGTTCCAGGCTATAGTCATCGAGAACGCGCCGCTCGGTGTGCAGGCCGGACACGCGGCCGGATGCTTCACCATCGGGGTCACCACAGGGCCTATTCCCACTAAAGACCTCGCCAAGGCCGGTGCCGACCTCGTTTTCGCCTCCATGCCGGAGTTCGCCGAGGCTCTCCCGCAAATCCTGCCATTAATCAAGTAACTCCTGTTAATCGCCGCCTATCATGCCACAGGAAATCATCTTCTCCAACGACGTTGCGTCAGTGCTACAAGCACAGATTCTCAACCTCCGACCGGCCGGCTTATTCATCGTTGCCGACAGCAACACTCTGCCCATAGCACTGTCTCTGGGCCTGACACAGGCTCACGTCATCACCGTTCCGGCCGGCGACGACAACAAGAATCTCGACTCGCTCTCACACATCTGGACTGAGTTGCAGCGCAATGGGGCCACCAGGCAGTCGCTTCTCCTATCCGTGGGCGGCGGCATGGTTACCGACATCGGCGGTTTCGCCGCCGCTACCTTCAAGCGGGGCATCCGCTTCATCAATGTCCCCACGTCGCTCCTCGGGGCGGTGGACGCCGCCGTGGGCGGAAAAACGGGCATCAACTTCCACAATCTCAAGAACGAAATCGGTGCTTTCGCGCCGGCGCATGCGGTCATAATTTCTTCTTGCTTCCTCGGCTCCTTGCCGCATAGCGAACTGCTGTCAGGGTTTGCCGAGATGATTAAGCACGCTCTGCTTTGCGGCGAACCGCAACTGAGCGAACTGCTCGCCACCGACCTCGCCGATCTGGACCCCGAACGGACGCTGCGCCTCATACGCACTTCTGTCATGGTGAAACGCGACATCGTTCTCAAGGACCCGCATGAGTCCGGCATTCGCAAGGCGCTTAATCTGGGGCACACCGCAGGTCACGCTTTCGAGTCTTTCGCCCTCAATGCCGGCCGACCCGTTCCTCACGGATTCGCCGTGGCATGGGGACTCGTCACCGAACTCGTCCTGTCACACATGCGATTCCAGTTCTCGTCTCAGTTGCTGCATCAGGTTGCCGACTTCATCGGTCAGCACTTCGGACCTTTCTTCATCACCTGCGACGACTACGACGCCCTGCTTTCTATTATGGCACACGACAAGAAAAGCCGCTCCGGAGAAATCAACTGCACACTCCTCTCACGCTGCGGACAATTCCACACCGACGTCACCGTCTCCCCCGACGAAATGACCGCCGCCCTCGACATCTACCGCGACCTCCTCCACATCTAACCCCACACACGCCCCACACACGCCCCACACACGCCCCACACACGCCCCACACACGCCTATAAGCCCTATAAGCCCTATAAGCCCATTACCACCGAATCGCCGGCAGCGACCCCATAAATCCGCGTCTTTTCGTGATAATTCGTGAAATTATCTCGCCTTCGCACGATGAGCACTTCGTGGTTCGCGGTTAAAATCCCTCGTCTCCTTCGCGGCCTCCACCCCAAAAAAAATGGCGCACCACTACAGGCACGCCATCCTTTAACTTATGGAAACAAAATTATTTCACCACTTTCTTGGCACTCTTAGAACCATCTTCGTAAGTAGTAACCACCACGTTCACGCCCTGGAAAGGCTCTGCGCTTTCCACGCCCAGCAGGTTGAAGTACTTAACGTCCTTCACAGCCTTCTCTGACACTGTCTCTATCACATCACTTGTTCCAACCTCCAGGTCCGACAGGATAGTTGACTTAGTTCCTTCCCAGTTAGAATACCTCATGTTGTACATCAGCAGTTTGCCACTATTGTCATAGTTGGCAGCTGCAGTAACCTTCAGAATCATGAATGTGTAGATCTTGCCCGGCTCGTAGTACTTGGCGTAATCGGGATCATCTTCGGGAACATCAGGATTGCCGCCTGTAAACTTAGCCCACATCAGAGAAAGAGCGCCGATATCGTTGGGAGTGGTCTCGGGGTCATCCTCGGTAAGAACCTTCGACTCGTCAATCATGAACACGGGATAGATTTCGTTCTCGTCATCGTCAAACGATGCGTGATATTTACCCTTAATCTTGCCCCAAGACAATCCTTCCGGAGCAACAATACGGCACTGGAAACCTCCGAACCTCATGTCTGTCATACCCTTGAGCTCAATCTCCTTAGTCTCGCCAGGATTGATTTCAAATGGCTCAATAAACAGTCTGCACTCTGCAAATGCGTTCATTGCAACGAGAGCTAAACCGATAACCAAAAGTCTCTTAATCGTTTTCATAATGTAGAATTTTTTCAGATTAATATTTTTTTAATGGTTAACAATGTTACTTAATACTTCACAAAGGTAGCGAATATTTTTCATATTCGCCACCTTTGCTCAGTTTTTTTTCATTAGCTACCCATTACGGCGTTTGCCAGAGCCACAACGTCGGCTACGTCCACGCCGTCCTGACCATTGTAGTCAGCTGCATCCAAGTTGATATCGCCACCAGCACCGCTCACGTAGTCGGCCAGTGCCACAACGTCGCTAATATCCACACTACCGTCTTTGTTCACATCACCAAGAAGCACGCTTTCCGGCTTGCCGAACGGTAGTACGCTTGCGCCTTCTGCAGCTGCACTTACCGGTATGTTCACTGTCAGTGCGTCAACCGGCTCGCTGTCGTTCAGAAGCAGGGCCACCTTGTTAGCGTCATTGTCAATGCCAATCAGGAACAACGGGGCGTTCGCGATTGAATCGGCATCGATAGCCTCATCGTTGAATGTCAGGTCGTTGGCTCCAATTTCAGCACCATCCTCCACTGTTGCGGGAAGGCTCAGCGATGCTGCGTTGGTCTTCAGGATAACTGCAGTTCCTGCAGGTATCACCTTGCCCTCTACCTCCACGAGATCCAGATAATCCTTAGTCTCGCTCAGTGTAGCAGCGTAGATAGTGGTGTTCTCGTCAACCACGCGGTTGTATGTGTCATCCACGTATGTTGCGTAGTATTCCTCGCCGTCTGCGCTGATTGCTTCCACATCATCATCGTATGCGCCGATATATGCGTAGGCGTACAGGTCGTACCAGCCGTTTATCGTCTTAATGTTGTCTAATGCGCCGAAGTACTGACGACTGTACATAAACTTGTTCGCAGCATCGTAGGTGAATGTCATACTCTGAACCGAACCCTCACTTGTGTTGTAGCCCACAAAGTAGTTGCCGCTACCATAGCGGGTGTTCTTTCCGGCGTACTGCGGCTCAAACGTAACAGTTGTCCCGTCTATCGTTCCCACAAGCCAACCCTGAACACAGTCGGTAAGCAGACCGCGCAGGTAAATCTTGTTGTTCGCGTCGTCAAATGCCACGTCTATCTTAGTCACCAGGTAATCAAACGAGCCTGCATCGAAATCATACTGGTTGGTCACGTACGGCAGTGTCTCATACTCTAAGCCTTCTGGCAACTCCGTTGCCTCGGGTGCGGTGCCTATAATACCTCCGTTGTAGAAATATACGCGTGCACTTCCGTCTGTCGGGCTACACAGAATCATCACAGAGCCTGTGAAGTTTATAATATCGTCATCAGCATCATAATATGCATAGAAAGATGGAACGCCGCCAAGGCTGCTATAGCCACCTATGTAGTACGGATAATCATCATCCTTGCCCAGATACTGAACCTCGAATGTGATTGTATCATTATCGGCAAGTGTGCCCTTGAACACTGCATCGGGCAACTCAGGCACTATGCCCTTGATATATACATCGTTTGCATCCCATGCCACACCCACGGTTGCACTGTATTCCGCGCTTGCGTTCTTTGTTGCGCTGAACGGGTATTCAGTAAACTCAAGGCCGGCGGGTACCTCAGTGGTCTCAGGCTCCTCAAACAGTGTGAAAACCGTAGCATATTCACCGGATGGAAGGCCAAGTGCATCAGCAGTATATGCTTTTCCATTATATTCAAACTCTGCACTCACTTGTACTGCATAAGATGTGTACGTTTGAAGTGTCAGTGTATTACCGGAAATACGGTATAACAACTCTGAAACGTCAGACTTAATTGTGTCATTATACCAATCATAAACACAAAGTTTAAAATCACCGTAATTAGCGTGATTGTAAAGTACTTGACCGGTTGGCACTTTTACCACATCATAACTGCTACGGGGAGTAGTCACTGTCTCAATTGTTCCCTTTACCCAAGTTCCAAAGCCGAATGCACCAATTATATCCTTGATATATACAGTCTCGCCATCCTCGTCAAACACGATATCGGCAAATCCGCTTGAGCTTCCAATGTAGTATCCGTTATTATAATATAAATAACTTCCGCTACGTACATACTTCTTTAGTTCGCCTGCGGGTTGCTCGGTGATAACATCCTCAGCGGCCTTGCGCGGTGCCTTCTGCATCGAAGATTCCATCGAAAAATCTCCAATCTTCTCCACATTGCGCGCCGGTGCCTGAATGGCCTTCGGCGCAAACGTATTGGCTTCTGCCACTACGCTGCTCTTCACAGCAGCCTTCTGAAAGCCTGTGGGCGCACCCACCGGGGCCTTCATTTGCAGCGCGGTTGCGTTCAGCGTCAGCGCCGCAATTCCCATAATAAGTAGTAAACCTTTTCTCATAATTGTATTTATTTTTAGTTAATAAAATTGTTTCCTTTTTCATACCGCGGCTTCGCCTATTTCGCTTCCCTGAAGACCGCCTCTCTTAAAAAACACTGCTTTATAACATCAAAAATTCTGGGCAAAGTTACATATTTCATACTTTTCTACCAAATTTTTCTTTCACTTTTTAATAAAAATCCCCATTTTTTCATCAAAAACACCAACCACGCCTTTTTCATCTCTTAACCCAATGATGCCCCGCCGGCAACTCGGCAGGGCATCATTTGACTTTTTTGTACCGTAAAAAACCTGCTAGTTTCAGAACGTATATCGCCCTGAACCGAGCCACACCACGGTCTGGTCACCACTTCGCTCCACCTTCAGCACGCCATCGCCCACGTGGGCATCAAGCCCATATTTGGCCGGCACCTCTATTCGCGCCGTTGTGTTGGCCGGAACTGCCACGTCATAGCGCAGTTTTCCGCCTTCCAGTCGCCAGTGGCTCTCTATCCGTCCGTAGCGCGAGTCGTAGGTCGCGTCCACGTGGTCCAGCCCCGCTGGAAAATAGGGCTTGAACAGTATCTTCTTGTAACCCACCGAACCCGCGTCGTTGCGGATTCCGCCCAGGTCCTCATACATCCATATCACCAGGTCACCCAGCAGCATTATGTGGTTCCCGGAGTTCATCGCCGGGTCTGCCGTATCGCCGTTCCACAACTCCCATATCGTCGTCGCTCCTTTCTTTATCATGTAGCCCCACGACGGATATGTGTCGTTGGTCGCTATCTTCCACGCCATATCCACATGGCCGTTGCGCGTCAGGCCGCGCATCAGGTGCTGAACACCCAGCACACCGGTGCTTATGTGACCGTTATACATCGGGCCGTCGGTCACCTCGTAGATATTCTTTATCACGCGATCCTTTGCCTCGTCGGGTACCAGACCCAGGTCCAGCGCCAGCATATTCCCGGTCACTGTGTTGTTCCCGTAGCAACCTTTCTCTCTATCGAAGAACTTCGCGTTGAATGCCTTGTATATATCCGCACGCATAGCCTCGTACTCGGCAGCGTCAGCGGGTTTGCCGTTCATTAGCGCGAACTTGGCCATCAGCCGCAGCAGATCATAGAACACGCTGGTGCTTATCAGCTGGCCGTCGGTCTTGCGCGCAGGGTCCTCTGAGTGTATCATCTCGGGCTTCTCCGGTGGCATGCACCAGTCGCCGTAACGGTCTTTCAGCACTATTCCGTTCTCGTAGAACGTTTTCTTCACCCACTGCACCCACCGGCGCATCGAGTCGTAACGGGTGCGGATGGAATAGTCGTCGCCATAGCGCTCATACACCATGTTCACGCCGTAGATGTAGGCCGACGACCACGATATTTCCTCAAACCACAGGCTCCACAACCTCGGCACCACGTTGCTCACTGCGCCCTCGGGCGACTGCGACTCTTCTATGTCCTTCAGCCACTTGTTGTAGAGCAGTTGGTTTCCGGTCATAAAACTCTCTCCGTAACAGCCGGTGGCATGGTCGCCCAGCCACCCCTGACGCTCATCACGCTGCGGGCAGTCGGTGGGCATTCCGTGGTAATTGCCGCGCACGCCCCAGTAGGCTGCCTCATGTATCTGGTTGAGCAGTTCGTTGTTGGTCCTGAACCAGCCTGTCCGGGCCATCTTGTCATTTATCACGCAGCCTGTAAAGTCGTTCACGCTCGGTTCGTAGTCCAGTCCCTTTATCTCCAGGTATCGTCCGCCGTGGTACACAAGTTGCGGCTCCAGTGTCTCCGTGCCGTCTCGTGCCGGGATATAGGTGTCTATCGTCTGGGCCAGACGCATGTTGGCATCGTAGATGTCCACGCCGTTAGGCATCAGCGACTCCGCATAGTGTATGCTCACAGGCTTCTCCTTGTGGCAACGAACCGTCATACGGGTCCAGCCCACAAAGTTCTGCCCCATGTCCACCACATAGTCGCCTTTGCTGTCTTTCCACACTCGCTGCGCCCTGATTTCTTCGTTTATCACCTGGCTCGGAGACATCTGTGCTCGCAGTTCTTTGGTCGGAACCGGCATCAGTTCCACCGCGCGCCAGTCGCCGCTCTCGGCATAGCCGGCGTCGTTCCATTTGCCCAACTCCAGCCGGGCGTCATAGGTCTCGCCGTCAAACTCGTTGTTATTCCGTATCGGACCACGGTTGTTCACCTTCCACGTCTCGTCTGTTATCACCACTTTTGTGCCATCGGCGTTCTCTATCTCTAACTGGGCTATCGCGCACGGCATCCCAAAGTGGAGCCGGTCTTCGTGGCGCAGCCCCATGAATCGCCCGTTACCCAGCAGGCACCCTATGGCGTTGTTCGCGCCGTTGCGCAGCAGTTCGGTCACATCGTAGGTCAGCGCGTTTATCGACTCGGGAAACCATGAGTCCAGCGGTGCCAGTTGGTCGTTGCCCACACGCCGGCCATTAATATACCACACCGCCGAGCCTCCGGCCGAGCAGTAAAGCACAGCGCGCTTTATCCCCTTACCTGCGTCAAACTCCTTGCGCAGGTATCGCGCCGGGAACAGCACTCGCGTTGAGTCATAACTTATGTTCTCCTTGTCGTTCAGCCCTATCCATTTGGCGCTCCAGTCGCTGGCATGGAGCAGTCCCATGCTCCACTTCTGCACCTTGCTCCGTGCCTCGCCCTTGTTGGTCCACACGCGCACGGTCCAGTAATATTCTTTCCGCGACTCCAGTGCCTTGCCTCCATAGCGAATGTTGATGCTCGCATCGCCTGTAACTTTGCCGGTGTTCCACTCCGCGTTTTTACCGCTCTTGGCATCGGAGGCATTCTCGCTCACCACTATCTGGTAAGCGGTCTGCTTCACGCCTCGCTCTCCGCTCTCTATCTGCCACGAAAAGCGTGGCTCACTAAAGCCCAGTCCCACAGGATTCTCCTGCATCTCCACCTCTGGCTTCACTACGTTCACTTTGGCGCACGCGCTCATCACGCCCAGCAGCGCCAGCATCATTAACAACAAACTAACTCGTCTCATATCGTTTGATTTATGTGGATTCAATAAATTAACTTGCGATGATTTTGAATTTATACAACACACCTATTTTACTTTTTCACCAGTTATCGGTCCGGAACGGATGCAGCGGCAGACCGCCTATATCCCACACGCTTCCCGCGCAATTCTTCGCGAAGCAGTAACGCACTGCCTTGGGCTCGGCCACTTCTGCGCTCCACACCTCTATCTCGCTTCCGTTACGCTCACTAATCAGTGCCTGGGCCTTGTGGAACTGTCGGTCCTCGCCGGCCACCTCAAAGCCCTCTAACACTTCGCCCTTCGGCAGCAGTTGTATGCCGGGGTTCTCCATCTTTATCAGCACCTTGCGCCCTTCCACACTCATACTCTTATATCGCGGCGATTTATACACGAATCCGCCCCTTCCGTAGGTCTCGTGCAGTGCCTGCAGCGCCAGCCGCATTCCCACCTCACGCTTCTTGCTCGGGTGGATACACCGCGCTGCCCCTACGTCGGCCGTGCACACTATTCCGGCATTCTTCAGGCGGTCAATGCCTTGCTGCTGCGCCTCGCGCAAACGGGCTGCCCACTCGGGGTCTCTTTCGGCATACTCGTATGGCGCTATCTCCACGGCATAGAACGGTATATCGCCCAGTCCCCACTTCGCCCGCCAGTCGCCCACCATCTGCTCAAAGTAGTCGGCATACCGATCCCAGCCCATTCGGTTACTCTCGCCCTGGTACCATATCACGCCGCGTATCACATAGCGCAGGAAGGGAGCCACCTTAGCGTTATACAGCACAGTCGGCGCCGAGATTACCGGCATTTTTATGTCCTTGAGGTCTATCTCGCTGAAACGTGACGCGCATTCGCGACTCATCCACGGCTCTATCTTGGAACCGCCCAGCGACGACACTATTATGCCCACCGGCACGTCCAGCGCCTCATTCAGCTCTTTAGCGAAATAGTAGGCAACTGCACTCGTCGACGCCACGCACTCCGAGTCATTTTCCTTCCACGCCGAGTTATAGTCCTGCTGAGGCTCGGTCACCAACTCAGCGTCATAATGCTTCCGCTCTGCATCTGCTTTGTAATCAGCGCTGAACACCCTTATCGGCACACGCTTGTTCGCCTTCGCTATCGCCTCGTTCGCGCCTTCCACCGGCTGCCCATAAAAACCTCGCATCGGCATCTCCATGTTGCTCTGACCGCTGCAGAACCACACCTCACCGCTCAGCACATTTCGCAGCCTAACAATACCGTCGCGGTCTTTTATCTCTATCTCGTAAGGGCCTCCTGCCTCCGGAGTCTTCACTTTCACGCTCCAGCGACCGGAAGCATCACTTTTCGTGGCATACTTCTTGCCCTTGTCCCACGACACCGTCACAGTCACCTCCGCTTTCGCCACAGCATTGCCCCACAGCTCAACCTCACTGTTGCGCTGAAGCACCATATTGTCACCAAGCACGTGCGGCAAACTCACAGCCCCGTCAACCATCATTACTGCCATCAGAACTACAACCGAAAAAAATAATCTCAAATTTCCCATAAAAATCTAGCAACACTTTAGGTCACAAGCCATGACCTATTTTTTGCAAATATAATAATTCTTCTCCAATCTCACAAGCACACCTCCCCCAATCCCACCCAATTCCCAATCCAATATCAACCCTATCACCCCCATAAGTCCCATAACCCCAATCAGTCCTATAAGACCCATAAGACCTATAAGACCTATCACCCCCAACCGTGGCAAGCGGCCTCGGAGTGGTCGAGCGGGTCGAGGACCCGACTTTGTGCGAAGACCATGCAAGTGCTTCGGAGATGCACGCAGCTTGGTCCATAAGAATCATAGCGAAAAGTGCCTCGAACCTCGAAGTGCTCGTGGAGATGATGAAGTGCAAGTCGCACATATGCGCGGTGCACGGTGACCGAAAGGGCATCATCACTCTACCCAACATTGAGGAACTTCACCATCCACATTGTCCCTCCACAAAACTAATCCGCGTCCCTTCACGGTTACCTTCCCCCTCCGCAAGGTAAACGTTTGCACTTAAATTATTGTTAAAATTATTTGTGCCACGTGCCTTTTAATAATGTATTTATGTAATTTTACACGCTTTTTAGCCAATACGCTAAACCAATGAAAATTAATAACATTAACTATAAACACAAAATGAAAAAACTATTTTATCTTTTAGTAACTGCGGTGTTCCTGCTCGCTGGACTTCACACCAGTGCTACCACGGTTTATATTAAAAGCAGTAACCCAGGTGGTGCCGCATTGTACATCTGGGGCGCATCACCAACTGCAAATCCTCTTGGTGACTGGCCGGGGAAAACACTGAACTCCTCATCCTTTACATCCACTGTTGTTGATGGAACAACTTATTACAAGATTGATGTTCCTAATGGGAATCCCATCTTAAACAATAATAATGGTGGTAGCCAGTGTGATATCAATAGCACTGACCTCGGGGATAATGCTGAACTGTACATTGAGTACCCTAATGGTTCTAATTATGCTTCGTATAATGTAATTAAGACTGTGGCCGCCCCGGGAAGCAGAAACATCTACCTTGCGGGTGAAGTCCCGGGATGGGGTGAAAATGCCGATTACAAGTTCTCCTACGACAGTAGCAACGGGGTCTATGTTCTTAACAACGTTACTTTGGAGGTGAAGCAGTCTTGGGAAGGTTCAACACCAAAATTCAAGATAATTGATAATGGAACTTGGTATGGCTATGATGCCAATGAAATCACAAGCTCTAATTCAACTGTTACTTTGTCATCATCAGGAAATAATTGCTATCTCCAGCCTGGAACTTATTCGTTCACCTATAATGCTAATACGCACCAGCTTACGGTAACAGGGTTTGCATCAGACACACCCATTACCCACACCTACACCGTCGCCGGCTCCAGCACAGACTTGTTCGGAACTACCTGGGACGCCTCCAACTCTACCAACGACATGACCGACAATGGTGATGGCACCTACACTTGGACATCTGCGGCCGCCAACTCAAGCGAGACTGTGACTTTCAAGGTCGTTGTTGATAATAATTGGGATAATGCTTATCCCTCCAGTGACTACGAAATTGGTGTTCCTGCCGGGCACACGCTCACTGTTACTTTCGACTCCAGTGATAACTCTGTAAACGCTTACACCACCGGAACTCCGGTCTATCACGTGGTTGGTAATAACAGCACGCTTTTTGGTGCGGAGTGGAGCGTATTCCAGTCTGCAGGTGCCATGACTCTCAGCGATGGTCTCTACACTTGGTCCTACGGCCCGGTAGCCTCCGAAGTTTCTGGACTCCAGTTCAAGGTGGTGAAAAACGGAACTTGGGCCACCGCCTACCCATCAAGCAACATCGAAGTCACTATCCCGGCCAATCACTCAATCACAATCACGTATAATCCGACTAATGATGCTGTGAATTATGTCCTCACCGACATGACCCCGGTCACCTACACCGTGGCCGGCTCCAGCACCGACTTGTTCGGAACCGCTTGGGATGCAACTCTTACCGCCAACGACATGACCGACAATGGTGATGGCACCTACACTTGGACATCTTCCGCGGCTTCCACTTCGCAGGTGGTTGAGTTTAAGGTGGCGAAAAACCATGATTTCAACGTAGCGGCTTATCCTGCCGATAACTACCAAATCACCGTTCCCGCTGGGCACACGCTCACTGTTACTTTCGACTCCAGTGATAACTCTGTCAGCGCCACCACCAGCGGACCGAATGTTTACACCGTGGTCGGAGAACCCACCGACATCTTCGGCGGTTCATCCACTTGGCAGACGCTGAACCCCGACGCTGAAATGACGCTCAATAGCACCACAGGGCTCTACGAATGGATTTCCGATGAAACAACCGCCAACCAGAGCGTGGCTCTCAAGGTGGCTGTGAACTGCTCTTGGGATGTGTCCTATCCTGAAGGTGTCAACAATAACGTCAACATCACCGTCCCCAAAGGATATAAACTGAAAGTTACTTACAACCCCTCTACTAACGAGGTCCTTGCCTCCTTGGTCGATACTCATCCCATCAACCTCACCGGTGACATGTACGTCATCGGTCAGGTGGGGGGTAACCCCTGGGTCGCTAACATGGGTATGAAGATGACTCCTAACGCCGACAACACCGTGTTCGTCTTGAACAACGTGCAGATTGTGGCTGGCGCTACTTTCGCATTCGCCACCGCTCTGGGAGCAACCGACGATGACTGGACCACTCTCCAGCAGTATCGCCTCACTTCTATGGCCAACGACGACCTTTGGGTGGTGACTAGCGAAATGACCGACCACGACAATCCGCAGGCGCTTGCCTTGCAGCAGTGGCGCGGCGACGACAAGTCATTCAAGATGGGCGAGTCGGCTCGCTACGACATCACTGTGGACCTCAACGCACGTACTGTTACCATTAAGCGTCGTTATGGCACGCTCTATATGTTCTACGGCGACCATTGGGATCCCAGCAATGGTGTGAGCATGATTACGCACGACGGTTACAGTTATATCCTTTCCGACGTCGCTCTCTCTGATGGAAGCACCTTCCAGTTCGCAACCGAACTTAGTGCCACTTCGGGTGACTGGAGTTCTATTGCCGACAAGCGATTGGGCTCCAATGCCACAGATGATCAATGGATTGTCAATGCCGATATGATTGGTACCACTATGACCGACGCCATGCTCGCCGGTAGCACTAAGAACTTTACAATGGGTACCGGTACCGCCGGAACTTACCGCGTAGTGGTGAATCCGTCGCTCAATACTGTCACGCTCTTCAAAATGGCTGAGGTGCTCGACGGAAAGATGTATGTGCATCTCGAGCAGACTTCTAATGTCACTAATCCTCTAATCTGGGCTTATGATAAGGAGCGTACTCCCGCTCCCGATGAACAAGAGATTCACGTTGACCGTCCATCGCGTACCGAAATCGCTACTAATCGTCTCGAAGTCTATCTTGGCGCGCCTAACGCTCCTAACGATACCACCGCCGATGGACGTGTGTGGTGGACTTGGGAACTTAACAAGCCTATGACCGACTTCTGGTTCACTCGTGGCTCTTACTCTTACAACAAGAGCGATGACACCAACGCCGACATGACTGACATCAACTGGCGTAAGTCCGGAGAAATCTATCTCACTTGGCCGGATAACAGCACTACGCTCGACGACTACACCCGCGACTACTATGAGGCTGCCGCTCATGAGGCTCCTGTCGTGGCTGTGATGATCGAAGGACACCTCTACGTCTATTTCGTTAACACTCCCGGTTGGGAGAACGTGTTCTGCCACGCTTGGTACACCGACGAGTTCGGTGTGAACCACGACCTGCTCACACCTCCGTCTCCATATACCGGTGCCCCCACTTATCCCGGCGCTCTTTGCGAATTAGTGGGCTATGATAGCGACGGTTACAGCGTTTGGCGTATGGACCTCACCGCTGCAGGTATAACCACTATGCCTAATGGTATCCTCTTCAACAATGGCATCAGTGGGAATCACGACTATGCTTCCGCTGAATCGGAATCAACCACTACAAAGAGTCCTGAACAGAGTAGCGACAACGTTTATGCTAACGGTACTTGCTATGACTACACCGGCGTTGTCGTTCTCGGTAGTTCTCTCGCAAGCCTCATTAATAGCGGTGTCGTGGACGGACCGGTTTACACCGTCGAGGACGACCTCATTGCCGTTTACTTCGACCCGAATGCTGAAACTGTGGTTACTGTCGATGGCGTTAGCCATACCCTCTATGGAGCCCTCTACTGCAAGGACAAGAACAACTTCACTACCACCTCTTATGTGGAACGCTCCATCCAAAAGGACGGTCAGGTCGATTACATGAAGACTAACTACCAGCCGGCTTCAGCTGTCCCCGACCGTTACGACCAGAGTAACTGGGTGAAACTCACTGTTTCCACTCTCTATCCGGGATATGTCAAAGCCGACAAGGATGCTCAGCTGGCGCTGCTTCAGGATTATGTGGGATATGTGATCCCCGGCGGTAACGTGCGTGGACAGTTAACTGATACTAAGAACCCCACCATGCACCTCGCGCTTAGCGCTCTGCCTGCTTATAGCACTATGACAGCTAATTCTTACTACGAGAATCCTAACATCTACGTCACCAGCAACTTCCTCGGCAACCAGACGGGTACCGACAAGTATGGACGTGAGACTGAATTCTTCTTTGTAACTCCTAAGCCTAATGAGTATGCCACAATATCCTGGGCTGTTTATGGCGGCAACAACAAGTTCTACATCCCCACGAGTGGTTGGTACGACTATCAGGACGGACAGCGCTACAGCATCAACGGTTACGACCTGAACGGCTGCTTCTCTGTGCAGTGGGACCTCCAGGATGAGCCCTCTTTGCAGACTGGTCAGTTATATTCGTTCACCGGCATCATCCGTATGGCTGATGAGACTGGCGGCGGTGCAGGCGTTCGACGCAAGTACGGCGAGGTTTCCGGTGAGTATCCTTACCTCTACAAGACCAACGTCACCAGCTCGCCTTACACTGTATCGCCCATTAACCTGAGCTCGAGCTCTATCATCACTTCGGTTGAGGCCGTGGAGGCTGTGCCCGCCCAGGTGGAGAGCGTGAAGTATATCGACCTCATGGGACACGAAAGCGATCGCCCGTTCCAGGGTGTTAACATCGTGGTGACTCGTTATACCGACGGCTCCACTCACACCGCTAAGGAACTCCGCTAATCACCGATATGGGTTAGACGAATAAATCCGAAAACAGGTTTCGCACGCATCGCGGCAAACTTCCCGAAGCGTAGCGAACCTACCGATATTCGAGGGGCAAGGCACAAACCTTGCCCCTCGTCACATCCACCCACCTTCCCCCCATAATCCCCATGGCCCCATAGGCCATATTACCCCACTTATTCCCCGTTTTGTCGCCAAAATTTAATCCGCGTCCCTTCGCGTTAATTCGTGGTTACCCCCCGCACCCGCTAACCGCTAATCATCATGTCAATGAACTCTCTGTTTCTCGCTGCAAAATTACTCCATCCGCCGCCCCTTGTCAATGCCATTTTCTACTCCTCGATTTAGCCTTTTTGCCGCCATTGTTGCATTTCTTTCTTGTGGTTGCGAAAAAAAGTATTAATTTTGTAGTCGGCACTCACACAGAACATAAATTCATTTAAGCGATATGACGAAATTAGCATTATTTTTAGGCAACCTCGGCACCGGAGAGATAATTCTGCTGGTGGTAGTGGTTTTGCTGCTTTTCGGCGGCAAGAAGATTCCCGAACTCATGAAGGGCCTGGGAAAGGGCGTCAGGAGTTTTAAGGAAGGTATGGCCGATGTGGAGGATGAAATCAAAAAACCTCTTTCCGACCTCGATGAACCTGAAAAAAAGAAAACCGACGACTCTAACGCCTGATTGGCGCTGACGCTGATGAGCCCACAGGATAACGCCGGAGGGCAGGATATGTCGTTCTGGGACCACCTCGATGTGCTGAGGGGGATTCTCATTCGCATTGCCGTGGTTGTGGTAACCGTGGCTCTCGTAATGTTTGCTGTAATGCCGTCTCTCTTCGACTCGGTGATTATGGCTCCCTGCAAAGGCGACTTTGTCCTCTACCGGGCTTTCGAGCACGTCACGCAGGCGCTCCCGTTCCTCCCGCAGTTCTCCACCGAAGGCTTTCACGTTGACCTCATCAACATCCAACTCGCCTCGCAGTTCTTCATCCACATTTCCACCTCTTTCTGGCTGGCGCTGGTCCTTTCGTTCCCCATTGTGCTCTATCTGCTCTGGACCTTCGTCGCTCCTGCGCTCTACGAGCATGAGAAACAGGGCGTCCGCTTGGCTTTCTTCATCGGGAACATCATGTTTTTTTTCGGCGTTGCCGTGGGCTATTTTGTGGTGTTCCCGGTTACGCTTCGTTTCCTCGCCGACTATCACGTCAGTTCCATGGTGCCCAATCAGATTTCGCTCGATAGTTACATCGACACGTTCCTGATGCTGATTTTTGTCATGGGGCTTGTGTTCGAGTTGCCCCTGGTGGCCTGGCTCTTGGGTAATGTGGGCGTTCTAAAGCGCGAATTTTTCCGCCGCTATCGCCGTCATGCCGTGGTGGCTCTCATGTTGCTGGCCGCCTTCATCACTCCCACCGGCGACCCGTTCACGCTCATGATCGTGTTCCTTCCCATCTACCTGCTCTGGGAACTCAGCGCCATCCTCGTCCCTCGCGAATCGTGAGGTAGGGGATACCCCTCTCACTAATGCCTTCCGTCGGCTCTTTTTTTCTCTGTTTTCCCAATATTGTCCTAAATATTTTTGTCAGAAATCACGCGAGTCACGTCTAGTTCTTATAGAATCGGCAATTAATAGAGTGAGAAAAACCGCTTATACCCCTCCTCCTCATTTTCTTGTTCAGGCGGTGGCGTGAACGGCGCATTGAGCCAAGTCTCGAGGT
>CALAVE010000059.1 GCA_937892215.1 uncultured Porphyromonadaceae bacterium | reverse complement strand
TTCTGTTGACTTTCTTCATGTTGACTTCTACATTCCTTCAGAAGGAACCCGTGACAGTAATCACTCCCCCGTCAGTAAGCGAGGAGAAGGTTCCCGATGCCAACCTGGTATCGGTGCTGCTAAGTCCGGAAGGCCGTGTATTCTTGGAGATTACCGGTAGTAAAGACTCCACCTTCAAGAGTGAGACAGTCCGCGCCGACCTGATAAAGAACATGCAAAGCTTGTACAACGCAGCGCACCCGAGCAATCCTGTGAAGCTGACTACGAAGCAAGTGGAGACGTTCTCGAAGATGAACGCGTTTGGAGTTCCGATGAACCAGATGGCCAAATGGCTGGATATGCCCACCGACGAGCGTGACAAAGCGCTGGAGAAAGCGGGAATACCTATCAACATGAATGAAGATCCGAACAACCTGAATGAGTTCCAGATGTGGATTCGTGCAGCCTATAACTCGGTGAACCCCGAGTTGCAGGAATCGATGGTAAAAGGTAAAGGTATAGCAATCAAAGCGGATCAGACGACGCCTTATAGCGTGGCGAGCATGGTTATGGATAACCTGCAGACCATGAAGATGAATAAGTTCAGTCTGATGACAGCATTAAAATCGGAGGAGGAATAAGCTATGGCAAAAACAAAAAGTCGTCAGAAAAAGTTCGATACCCGTATCGACTTTACTCCAATGGTTGACATGAACATGCTTTTGATCACGTTCTTTATGCTGTGTACGACAATGATTAAGAGCCAAACGCTTCAGATAGCGTTACCGACCAACGAGAAGGTTGAGAAGGAACAGCAGAACAAGGTGAAGCAAAGTGAGGCAGTGACCATAATCATAGACGGGAAGGTGGACGAAAATGGTCTGTCGAAGCCCGATGACGGCACACTGTACTACTTTGACGGAATGCCTCCAACAGGAGAGGAGCTGAAGAATCTGGCCACATCTAACCCGATGAAGCAGATAGAATTCGGCAACAAGACCGGTGGCGCACTTCCTGCTGTGAGAGAGATATTACGCGAGCGTAACAAAGCCGTGGTGGAGAAGATAGAGTTGCTGAAGAAGGACTGGAAAGCCCAGAAGTTCAGCAAGAACGAGGAGATTAACGACTCAGTGTATCTTGCCAAGGCAAAAGAGATCAGAAATGATTCAACGCTGAAGCGTCCCGTTGTGATAATCAAGGCTACTCCGAACGCAAGTTACGCACACGTTGTGAGCATCTTGGACGAGATGCAGATCAACAACATCAGCCGCTATCAGATAGACCGCATCAACGCGGTGGATTCAGCGATGATGGTGCTGTTGCAAGGAGAGGCACTGAAGAAGTGATGTGGTGAAAAGATTTATTAATCTAAAAAAGAAAAGGAGATTAAAACTATGCAAAAAGATGTAGATCTTTCATCGCGCGAATGGTGTGACCTCGTATTTGAAGGCAGGAATAAGGAATTCGGCGCATACGATATGCGAACGACGTCGACGAAGCGTCACAACAAGGCTGTGCTCTATACGATTATAGGCGCAATCTTGGTGGTGGCCCTGGCAGTGTCGATTGCGAAGGTGCAGGAGTATATAGCCGAGCGTCAGCTTGCTGACCAAGCAGATCAAGAAGAGGTCTTGATTGATATGGAGACCAACGAACCTGACGAGCCCGAGCAGGAGCGCCTGGAGCAGCCGGAGCCTGAAGTACTTCCAGAAGAAGTGCTGAAATCGGTGAAGGTGACCGAGCTTGCGATTGTGGAGGACGAGAAGGTTAAGAGTGAGGACGAGATCAAGAACCAGGACGAACTGAAGGAGACAGACACGGCATTCGGTCAGAAGGATAACGACAAGGGAACAGAAGACCGTAACGTGACAAAGACCCTGAAGGACGAAGTGGTGGTTGAGAAGAAGACTGAAATTAAGCAGGAGAAGGAAGAGGTCTTCAAGAGTGTGGAACAGATGCCAACGTTCCCCGGTGGCGATGCCGCACTGATGAAGTATCTGAGCAGCCACATCCAGTACCCGACAGCCGCAGCTGAGAAGGGAATCGACGGAAAGGTGATAGTCCAATTCGTCGTGACCAAGACCGGTAAGGTTGGCGAGGTGAAGGTGGTACGTTCAAAGGACCGTGACCTTGACGCCGAGGCAGTACGCGTATGCCGCTCATTGCCCGACTTCATCCCTGGCCGTCAGAATGGCCAGCCGGTGAACGTGTGGTACACCCTGCCTGTGACCTTCAAGTTGCAGAACGCCAACTAATAACTAAATTAGTATAACGCTGAATTAATGAGCGGCTCGCATGAGGTGAGTCGCTCATTAACATTTTAGTAGGCAGGGGAATTTAACCGCGGATTAAGGCGAATTTCGCGAAGTGAATAGGGGGGCGATATGGGGTTAAGGTTAAGGTGGTGAAAATTTTGGGTTGTGGAATTAAATTGTTACATTTGCAATTAGTAATGGTTATGCCGGGGTGCGGTTTGGCTTATGGGCCCGAGAATGGTGTCCGGTGAGATTGACGATGTTAAAAAACCGACATATATTATGAAAACGAGATTCATTTTAAGGGCAATGGTGGTGCTGGCAGTGGCGATAGTGGGTGCCGCTAACGGATATACGCAGGAGAGCGCAGAGCAAGTTCTGCAGGATAAGGAGATACTGGATATGCGCGGGAGTCTGCCCCGGTTTTTCGGCGGCAATGAAGGCTTGGTGAAGTTCCTGAGCGAGAACCTGAACTATCCAGACGAGGCATACAATGCAGGTGTGGGCGGCACGGTGCTGATACAGCTAAAGGTGGAAAAGACGGGCAAGGTGAGTAACGTGAAGGTGCTCCGCTCAGTTTCACCTGAGCTGGATGAGGAGGCGCTGAGAGTGTGCAATATGCTGCCCGACTTCATACCGGCCTATGTGAACGGAGAGCCGGTGGCAGTGATGCATGTGCTTCCGATAAATTTCAAGGCGCCAGTGACCAAAACACCGGCAAGCGAGTAATTAAGACAATCCGAACAAGAATAAGATAAGTCAATAACGATATGCAAAACAAGATAGCAGAACTGATTTCGAAAGAACTAAACATCGGGCTAAACTCGGTGAGCAACACAGTGAAACTGCTGGATGACGGCGCGACGATACCGTTTATCAGCCGCTACCGCAAGGAGGCGACCGGGAATCTGGACGACGAGAGCGTGCAAAGCGTGGAAGCCAGACTGCGGTACTACCGCGAATTGGAAAAGCGTAAGGGTACCATCCTGAAAACGATTGAAAGTCAGGGGAAACTGAGTGAGGAACTGACGGCAAAGATACTGGCGTGCTGGGACTCGACAGAACTAGAGGACATGTACCTGCCATACAAGCCAAAGCGAAAGACGCGCGCAGAGGCTGCCCGACAACTGGGTCTGGAGCCGCTGGCCAAGATAATCATGTCGCAGCGAAGCGACAACATAGTGGAGCGTGCTGAGCAATGGGTGAACGGCGAGAGCGTCCCCGACGCGGAAAGCGCCATAGCCGGAGCCCAAGACATCATAGCCGAATGGATATCGGAGAACAACGCAGTGAGGAACAGCGTGAGGCGAATGTTCCGCCATGAGGCCGTGATAAGTTCTCATTACGTGAAAGGGAAAGAGATAGAGGGGCGGAACTATGAGAACTATTACGAGTTCAGCCGTCCGCTGAGGCACATCCAGTCGCATCAGTTGCTGGCAATAAGGCGAGGCGAGAAAGAAGGGTTTCTGAAAGTGAGCATCGACATTGACAACGAGCGTGCGCTGGACAACATAGGCCGGATAGTGGTGAAAGGGCGTGGCGAGGCGTCCCAGCTGGTGGAAGAAGCCGCGCAGGACAGTTACAAGCGACTGCTCAAGCCCCAGATAGAGAGCGAGTTTGCGGCGAGCAGCAAAGAGCGCGCCGACGAGGAGGCAATCAACACATTCGCGAGCAATGTGCGCCAACTACTGTTTGCCGCGCCACTGGGGCAGAAGCGCGTTCTGGCCATTGACCCCGGGCAGCGCACCGGCTGCAAGGTGGTATGCCTGGATGAGCACGGCGACCTGCTGTGCAACGACGTGATATACCCCACGGCCCCCCACTACGACACCGATGGCGCACGGAGCAAACTGCTGTACCTGACCGAGGCATACAAGATACAGGCGATAGCGCTGGGCAACGGCACGGCGAGCCGCGAGACAGAGCGATTTTTGAAGAAGATACGGTTCAGGACGGCGATAGACGTGTATGTGGTGAGCGAGAACGGCGCGTCGGTGTATTCTGCCTCGAAGATAGCGCGAGAAGAGTTTCCGGACAAAGACGTGACAGTTAGGGGCGCCGTGTCGATAGGCAGGCGCCTGATAGACCCGCTGGCAGAACTGGTTAAGATAGACCCCAAATCGATAGGCGTGGGACAATATCAACACGACGTGGACCAGACCCGACTGAGGGAGGCGCTGGAATTCACGGTGGAAAGTTGTGTTAACAGCGTGGGCGTGAACGTGAACACGGCCTCTAAAGAACTGCTGACATACGTGTCGGGGCTGGGTCCGGTACTGGCACAAAACATAGTGAACTACCGTGGCGAAAACGGAGCGTTCAAGAGCCGAAGCGA
Organism: uncultured Porphyromonadaceae bacterium; assembly: GCA_937892215.1. Taxonomy (GTDB): domain Bacteria; phylum Bacteroidota; class Bacteroidia; order Bacteroidales; family Muribaculaceae; genus Sodaliphilus. The sequence continues at coordinate 6,203 of CALAVE010000059.1, read as the reverse complement.
GTTGATGAAAGTGCCCAAGATGGGAGCCAAGACCTTCACGATGAGTGCCGGTTTCCTGCGCGTGCCCGGCGCGGAGAATCCGCTGGACAACTCGGCCGTACACCCCGAGCGCTACGCGCTGGTGGAGCGAATGGCGCGCGACTGCGGATGCAGCGTAAAGGAGTTGATAAGCGACGCGTCGGCACGGGAGAGAGTGGAACTGAAGCGCTATGTGAGCGCAGACGTGGGAATGCCCACACTGACCGACATCATGGCCGAGATGGAGAAGCCCGGGCGCGACCCCCGCAACACAGTGGAGGTGCTGGAATTTGACGATAACATCCGTGACATCAAGGACTTGCGCGAGGGCATGGAACTAAACGGCATAGTAACCAACGTGGCGCAGTTCGGCGCATTTGTGGACATAGGGCTACATGAGAACGGGCTTGTTCACATCTCCCAACTGAGTAAAGAGCGAGTGAGAAACGCGGGAAAAGTTGTTAAAATCGGTCAGCACGTGCGAGTGCGAGTGATAGGAGTGGATTTGGAGCGCAAGCGCATTTCGCTGAGCATGAGGCTGTAACAAATGCAGAAAATAGCATTGACAAGACGTGTTGCGAGTAGTAACTTTGCAGCACGTTTTTATGGCGCGAAATAACGGTTATACTGAAAAAGGGCTGAAAAGGCAGCGATAAAACCGCAAAAAAGATTGAAAAGCCAGAAAAAATTCGTAAATTTGCTGACTTTTAGTTAACATAAGCCCACGGTGCACAATTAAGAGACGAAAATATTGCAAAAACCAATATAAACTTAAAAATTAATAACTTATGCATCAAGACAGACTACGAAAATGGCTGATTGCGACAGCGGTGGCGCTTCTGAGCGTGACCGGAATGAACGCAGCCACAACGAGCATCACATTCAGTGATGAGGGCTGGACAAATGCGCAAGAACTTGCCGATGAGACAGTAACGAGCGGCACGGTGACCGTGACCTTCGGCAACGGCTCAACGACGACCAAGTTCTACAGCAGCACAACTCCAGCGGCAGTCAGAATCTATGGAGGCGGCTCGGTGACAATTTCATCGACCGAGACGATTACCGGAATGACCCTGACGTTTCAGAACGGAAGCAGTTATTACCCGTCGAGTAACGACGTGGCAAGCGAAGGCACGCTAACGATGAGCGGCAACGAGGGCACGTGGAGCGGAAGCAGCAAGAGCGTGACGTTCACCCGTCCGACAGGAAGCGGGCACTGGCGCCTTGTAAGCGTGGATGTGACCACGAGCAGCGCCATCACAGTGGCCTCGCCGACGTTCAATCCCGTGAGCGGCACGACGTTCACCGGCACGAGTTCGACAGTAACCATCAGCGGTCCGAGCGGTTCGTACATCTACTACAACACCAACGGGACAGCGACGCTGAACGACTATGACACCTACGGCCCGACGCCACAGATAGTGACGGTGGACAAGTCGATGACGATAAGCGCGATAGCCGTGATAAGCGGTACGGCAAGCGCTGCGGCAAGCGCGACGTACACCGTGACAAGCGGCGGCGGCAGTGAGAGCAAGACCTACAAGCGCATCAGTTCAGCAAGCGACCTTGTTTCCGGCGAAAAATACATCATAGTGAGCGAGGCCGGAGGCGGCGCGATGGGCACAATCCAGGCGACCAACTACCGCGCCCTGGTGACCGACGGTGTGACACTGAGCAGCGGCACAGCGACGGTGACAAGCGACGAGGTGAGCGTGTTCACCCTGGGCGGCGACGCCAGCGGCTACACGTTCTACGATGGGACATACTACCTGGCCAACACAGGGGACAAGAACCAGCTGAACAGTGCGACCGACGGTAGCGCCAACACATCGAAGTGGACAATCAGTTTCAACGGTACGGACGCCGACATCAAGAACGCAGAGTACACGAGCAAACTGATAAGTTATTACTCGACCTACACTGAGTTTAACTGCTACAGTACGAGCACAAGCGTGCAGATTTACAAAGAGTACACCGCCGTAGCGGGCGAGCCCGAGGCACCGGCACTGACCAGCGACTTCACGTTCTGGCCCGAGATGAACGAGACGGCAAGCGCCAAGTTCACCATAACCCCGGCAAGCGGCAACACAGTGTATTACACCCTGGACGGCAGCACACCGAGCAGCAGCAACGGTACCCAAGTGACAAGCGCCACAGAGGTAACAATCAGCGGCACGACAACGGTGAAGGCCATTTCGTATCTGGGCAGCAAGAGCAGCGAAGTGGTGACCCGCACTTACACTGAGGGCGAGACCGTGACCGGAATAGGCGAATTCCGCAATCTGGCAAGCGGCACGACAGCGCGCCTGTATCTGCCCGACAGCTACAACGCCCGAGTTCTGTTTGTGAGCAGCCGCGAGGCGTACGTTCGCGACAACACCGGCGCGATGTGCATCTACAACCTGAGCGCAAATCCGGCGTTGCAGTACAATCAGCACCTTGCAGGCTGGATTATAGGAACCTTCACCGATTACAACGGCCTGCCCGAGTTTACAGTGGCGAGCGGCAAGACCAACACCTATTTCCTGGCGATAGCCGAGCCTGTGAATGAGGAAGACGCCAATCCGGTGGAAATATTGGCAACCGACTACAGCGACTATCTGGCAGACTGGGTGACGGTCAAGGAGCTGCGGATAGGCAGCGGCTCTACGGCAACGGCCGACGGCGCAGAACTGAAGGTTTACAACAAGTTCAGCCTGAGCACGAGTCAGAACTACCAGACCCCGTACGAGGGCGCACTTGTAGATATCACCGGAATAGCAGTGCCGTACGGAAGCCAGCAGCAACTTGCTCCGATACAGCAGAACGGCATAGACCCGCTGACCTACGTACTGGCAGAGGATGAGGAATTCACATCGCCGAGCGAGGATATCAGCCCCGTAACGGTTCGCCTGGATCGCACGCTGTATGCCGACCGCTGGAACACGCTGACGTTGCCGATATCGATTACGAACTTTGACGGCACGATACTGGAATACAGTTCAGTGGCAAGCGCCGGCACGGCCTCGACCGCAGACGGGAACGTGAACCTGACCAACTTTGAGTTGACCGAGGTTACCACTACCCTACCCGGTGTTCCCTACCTAGTGAAGCCAACCACAACGCTGGTGACCCCCGTGTTCGCAAGCACCACACTGAGTGCGACCGAGGCGCAGACAGTGTCGTTCGCTCTGGCATCGGAAGGCAACAGCGCACGCAGGCGCACTGCAGCCGACGGAACATACTCGCTGGTGGGCGTATATAACCCGACCGACGTGGAGACCGGCAGCACAATCCATGTGCTGGACGACAACAGCATAGCGCAGTGGACCACATCGAGCACCAATCATGTGGCCGCAACGAGCGCTTACTTCGCGACACCGGAGAACACGGTGGTTCAACTGAAGATAGGAGACGAAATCATCACCGGCATAGACGAGGTGAAGATAGACATGGGCATCTATGACGAGGACGCTGAGATATACAACATCCTGGGTCAGAAGATGACACGACCTCTGCGCGACCTGCCCCAAGGCGTGTATATTGTTAACGGAGTTAAGGTTGTTAAATAAAGAAAGGAGGAGTTGAGATATGAGACGAAACATTATATTGACAGCCCTCTTGGCTATAGCAACAATAGTGACGATGCAGGCAGCCGGAACCGACCCTGTGTCGATGAAGATAACTCTGAAGAACAGCACCCAGGTGAGTTACCTGTCGTCGGAGTTGGACAGCGTCCGCTTCATAGGCGGAAGGTTCGGCCAGAGCGGTGCTGTGGGTATGAAAGTGTACAAGACAGGAGCGAGCAGCAGCATCGACTACCTGTATAGCCAGATCACGAGCGTGGAATACGGAGTGGAAGCCCCGACATTCTCGCGCACGAGCGGTTCGATATTCACAGCATCGACTACCGTGACGATAAGCGGTGCAACGGGAGCGACAATCTACTACACGCTGGACGGCAGCACGCCAAGCGCGAGCAACTATGCCGGCCGAGGCACAGGCAGTGTGGACGTGACAATAGACGACACGATGAGTAGCCCTGTTACGGTGAAGGCCGTGGCCGTGGTGGGCAGCGAGAGCAGTACGGTGACAAGCGCGACTTACACCCTGCAGTTCCCGGTTGACGCGCCGACATTCTCACGCACGAGCGGCTCGATATTCACCGATGCGAGCACAATAGTGACGATATTCGCCGCAACCGGAGCGACAATCTACTACACGACCGACGGCAGCACACCGAGCGCGACGAACAAGGCCGGCTACGGCACAACCGAGGTGAACGTGGCAGTGACTGAGAGCATGACCATCAAGGCAGTGGCCGTGAAGAACGGCGTGAGCAGCGAGGTAGCAAGCGCGACTTACACGGTGGATGTGCCAGTGAGCAGCAGTAACGAGTTCACCCTTGTTACAAGTAACGACGACCTGGTGGCCGGAGCGAAGTTAGTAGTGGCGTACAACGCAAGCGGATACCTGATGTCCACGACGAAGTCGGGTACAAACAGCGGTTTCATTGAGACCACGAGCAACCTAGAATTCTCGAGTGACAAGAGTACAGTGACGCTGGAGGACGGTTGCAACGCAATGATACTGACCCTGGGCGGAGAAGAAGGAGCCTGGACCCTTCAGGATGAAGACGGCAACTACTTCACCATGTCGTCGAGCGCAGTGACGACCACACTGGAAAGCAGCAGCTCGGTGACATACACTATAGATATTTCGAGCGACGGAAGCGCCACGATTAAGCCGGGCAGCAGCAGTACACGCATGCTTCGCCTAAACCAACTGACGAATAACGGCCGCTTCGCATCGTACGCTCAGAGCACCGGCGGATTGGTACAGTTGTACGTTCAGGAAAGTGGCAGCACGACGACGGTAAAAGACCCGACGTTCTCGCGCACGAGCGGCAGCACATTCACCACGACCACAACTACTGTGACCATCAGCACCGGCACGAGCGGTGCCACGGTATATTACACGACAAACGGCAGCACGCCGAGCGCGAGCAACTACGCGGGCAGCGGAGTGAAGACAGTGACCCTGACAGTGAACAAGTCGATGACGGTGAAGGCGATAGCCATAAAGGACGGAGTGAGCAGTAATGTGGTTACAGCGATATATACTGTGGATACGAGCAGCGACAGCAACACGAACCGTAACTCGAAGTCATCGTACTACGACTCGTCGAAGAAGATGTGGAACATAGAGTGGCCGCGCATCAAGGATGACACGAACCAGAGTTGGGTAATCAAAGAAGACGGCGGCTACACGACGTACGCATTAGAGTGGGACAACAGCAAGATAGCGAACCGCTTCACTTGTTACCAGATGTTTGACAACAACTGGAGCGGAAGCGCAAGCCGAAAGGACAACTTTATAGAAGACCCCGACCTGCCAAGCGCAACTCGCTCAAAGCAAAGCGACTACAGCAGCAGTGGTTTCAGTCGCGGTCACCTGTGCCCGAGTGCAGATCGCACTCTGACGCAGTCGCAGAACGACCAGACATTCTACTTCAGTAACATGCAGCCCCAGTATCAGAGCCACAACGGCGGGCAGTGGAGCACCTACGAAGCTAAGGTGAGGACATGGGCCGCACAGTTCGACACGCTATATGTGGTGAAAGCCGCCACTATAGATGACATCACGCTGAACGGCAGTACGCAGAGCGGAGTGTTCAGTTTCACGTGCAACGACCGTCTGCCGGTGGCCAAGTACTTCTACATGGCACTGCTGGGCTACACGAAGAGTACTAACACTTATAAGGCTGTGGGTATCTGGACATACCACTACAACGCTACGAGTGAGCGCCAGACAGCCGAGCACCTGACTATCGACGAGTTGGAGCGCAGAACGGGCATAGACTTCTTCTGTAACCTGCCTGACGACGTGGAGGAGGCGGTGGAAAGTGCCGCAGTGGATAGCAGTATCTGGGGGTCTCCGCAGTAAGGGGCAACTAAGACACTGATTATATTCTCCGGCGCATGCCCCCAGGTGGTGTGCGCCGGAGACTTTTTTGCCTATCTGCGGGGAAGGGCACCTATGGGTTACTATAGGGCTTATAAGTCATATTGGGCTTATGGGTCCTATACGGTTTATGGTTATTCTGTGGATGGATGGTTGGATTTGTAGTAAAAAATGAGTGATTTGTTGAAAACCTTAATTCCGCAGCACTTTAGTTTAACAAACTTTATAACATCCTGAGGAAC
>CALAVE010000058.1 GCA_937892215.1 uncultured Porphyromonadaceae bacterium | reverse complement strand
TGGAAACAGCCACATACCTCAGTTTCTGAGCTTCACTCATGTTATCTGTTGGTGAAGCTTGGTTGCAACGGGTAAAATAGGTGCATGAATATCATCTGCATTTCTATGTGAACGTCAATCGTATCACAGAAACACATACCAATGGTGACTACCGCGGCATCATCATTAGAGAACGGCTATACGTAAGTATCAGCGGCGACGGCGGCGTTTCTTGCCTGTTTTCTTGGTTGCGGGTGCCTGTTTCGACGGTATCACTATTGTGGTTCCGGTGTTAATCTGGTCGCCCTTAATGTTATTGGCCTTCTTCAGTTCCTCCACGGTGACCCCGTTGCGCTTGGCTATCTTGGTGAGGTTCTCGCCTTCCTTCACGGTGTGCTTGGTGGGCTGAGCCACTGTGGCACGGCTACTGCGTGAGTTGCGGTAGTTCTTGTCCTTGCCCTGGCGCTTGCCGGTCTGGCTCTTGTAGTAGTTGTTGATTTCATGAGCCTGGCTGGCTTGTGACTTCACCTCCGGTTCCGGTGCGGGGTCATCGTTCACGCTGTAAGAGCCTTTGTATGGAGTGTAGTTCGATGCCGACTGGCGAGAGGCGCGCTGTGCGTTCTGTGCCGCCGCCTGAGAATAGTCCTGAGTGTCTTCCTCGCACTCTCCCTGTGAATTTACGTCGTTTGCGGCAACCATAGGCTCGTTCACTTCCTCCTCGTCGGCCGGACGCGGCTCTTCGTTAGGATTCATGTTCTGCGGCTGCGGTTTATACACCTTCACGCGCTTGGTGGTGACCACGCGGAGCGTCTGGCCGCGGCGCACGCTGTTGCCCTTAATTCGGTTCATGGATTTGAGCGTGTTCACCGACATTCCGTAGCGCTTGGCTATGCTGCCCAGTTTCTCGCCGCGGCGCACCTTGTGGTACTGTGTCACTTGCTTGGTCTCCCATGTGTAGGAACCGCCGTCGCCCTGAACCGATGTGTCGGATACAGGCTCCACCACCTCGCGCTGGGCATAGAGTTCTGAGCGGTAGTTGGCTATGCTGTCCTCGCTCATGATGTAACTGTAGATTTGCTGCGACGGGAGTGTCAGGGTGTAGGCGTGGTTGTTTCCGGGAATCACGTCACGTCGGTACTGCGGATTCAGCACCCTGATTTCCTCTATGGGGATGTTGAGCACTCCGGAAATCTGGTTGAAGTTCACGTATCGGTTCACACTCACAGTGTCGGTGATGAGTGGTTTTTTGGCCAGCGACGCGCTGATGTTATGGCGCTTGAAGTAGGTCATCACGTAGTTCGCCGCGATGAATGCGGGCACGTATCCGCGTGTTTCGCGCGGCAAGTAGTAGTAGATGTCCCAGAAGTCCAGTTTCTTCTCGGAGTTGCCTGCCCGTGCCAGTGCCTTGTTCACGTTGCCGGGGCCGCAGTTGTAGGCAGCCAGTGCCAGCGACCAGTCGTTGTAGATGTTGAACAGGTTCTTCAGGTACTTGGCTGCCGCCTCCGACGAGCGATACGGGTCGCGGCGCTCGTCCACCAGCGAGTTCACCTCCAGTCCCATTCCCTTTCCGGTTGACACCATGAATTGCCACAGTCCGGCAGCGCCGGCGTGCGACACGGCGTTAGGATTGAGTGCAGACTCAATCACCGGCAGGTATTTCAGTTCCAGCGGAAGGCCTTCCTGCTCCAAGGCCTGCTCAAAGATGGGCATGTAATATAGGCTCATTCCCAGCATTTCCTCCACCAGTGTGCGGTTGCGCGTCACGTAGCGGTCTATGTAGGAACGAACCACCTGATTGTAAGGCATCTCTATTACGGTGGGCATGGCGCTGAGTCTCTTCACGTACTCGGCATCGCTTGCCACGGCGGCATCGCGTTTCTCCACGTCGGCATCGAGCACGGTGTAGTTCTGCAGATACCAGTTCTGCATCAGTTCGGTGGTGTTAGTCTCGAAACTTTCGGGGTACACGATGTCTTTGTCGGTTATCGACTCCTTGAGCGAGAGAATGGACTGCTTCTTTTGGGCGGCTCCCGCTGAAATTGCGATTAGCGTTGCCAACGCTATAGTCACTGTTCGTTTAATCTTCATATCTTGAATAGTTTAATTCACTGTTTTGTGTCTTAAAAACTAACCGCACACTTGAGCCCTATGCCGGGCAACTTGCTCACCGCAGGGTCAATTACGGTGGGCTTCACGTTCATCGACAGGTCGTCGGAAATATCGAAGTGCGCCAGCGACGCGTCCACGTATGCGTCGAGCACGTTGAGCAGATATACGCCCACCATGCTGATGATGCAGATGTCGCGATAGCGGCGGTAGTAGTTTCGTTTGTTCTTGAGTATGTTCTGCAGCCAACTCCGGTCCAGCGACTCTTCCTTCACTGTGGGGGCGAACAGGTCCATGTAGCTGCGTGTGGTGGGGTCCTCGTCGATGGCATCGCGGTAGGCCTTGGTGTAGTCGTTTAGCATTCGGTTGTTCCATGCCATTCCGTAACTCAGGCCCACAAAAGCACCGGCTATGATGGGCAGTTTCCAGTAGCGGCGGTTGTAGATCTGGCCTGCCCCCGGGAACAGGGCCGACAGCCACATGGCTCGCATGGGGTCGGGGTTGAACGGACGTATCTTGCCTAGATTGGGCGCCGTGGCGGCCGAGTCGGGTTTCAGAATCTCATAACCTTTAAGCCCGCGTATTGAGTCGGCCGAGGCAAATGTGAGCGTGTCACCTTCGATGTTTACAACCCGCACTCCGCCTTGCTTAGTGGAAGTTGTGGCACTGTCGGGCAGTGTGACTTGCTTGCGCTTGAACTTTTTAAGCCCCTTTACCATTTCCTCGCTGGATTTCGCGGTTGTCGTCAGGCTTTGATAGTCATCGGATAGCGTGTCGGGGAGCACCGGCTCTGCCGCACTTGCACGCAGGCACAGAACCATTAGGCACAGCAAAAATGCTGCCGCCCTGAGTCCGTTTCCGTATGACATTGAAGTCCTTGTCACGACTGATGGTGCGGTTATCTGTCTTTTAATTTGTCAAAGATACTAATAATTCTCTCAAGTTCATCTTCATTTTGGAAAGGAAATGTGATTTTGCCCTTTCCGTCGTCGTTGCAGTTGAACTTCACCGGCACTCCGAATGTCTTGGAAATGTGGTTGGTAAGGATTGAATAATCCTTTCTTGGACGTGCCGGTGTTGTGGCGGGCTTGTTCTCGGTGGCCGTAGCAGTCTTCTCGTTGTATTGCTTCGCCAGTTGCTCCACCTGCCTTACCGACAGCCCGTTTTTAAGAATTTCGTTGTAGAGTTTCAGTTGTTTTGAGGGCGAATCCACTGAGAGCAGCGCTCTTGCATGACCCATATCCACCACGCGGTCGCGAAGCCCGAGCTGAACCTCGGCCGGTAACTTGAGCAGACGCAGGAAGTTGGCTATTGTGGCGCGTTTCTTGCCTATGCGCTCGCTCAGCCGCTCCTGTGTGAGGTTATACTGGTCAATGAGTTTGCGGAATGTGAGCGCAATCTCTATTGCGTTCAAGTCCTCGCGCTGGATGTTCTCAATCAGCGCCATTTCGGTAATCTCAGAGTCGGAAGCCGTGCGGACGTAGGCCGGTACAGACTTTAGCCCTGCCATAATAGCGGCGCGGTAACGCCTCTCGCCCGATATAATCTGGTACTGCTCGTTCCCCACAGAGCGCAGGGTGAGCGGCTGGATAATGCCCAGTTCGCGAATTGATGTGGCCAGTTCCTCGAGCGACTCTTCCTGGAACGATGTTCTCGGCTGGTCGGGGTTGGGCGAAATTCTTTCGATGCTTATTTCGGTTATGGCCGAAGAGCCTCCTGTCTGGATGTCATCCATGGAAATCAGCGAGTCAAGCCCTCGGCCCAGTGCATTACGTTTCATGTTGTGTAAAAACTTGGTTTTAAGAATGATTTATGATTTTTTTGCGCGTGTGCGCCTTGCTATCAGTTCTTTGGCGAGTTGCACGTGGCTGGTGGCTCCACGGCTGTTGGGGTCGTAGAGAATAGCCGGCAGCCCGTGGCTGGGTGCCTCGCTCAGACGGATGTTGCGCGGTATCACGGTGTTGAACACCATGGTGCCGAAGTGGGATTTCAGTTCCTCGTAGATTTGGTTTGCCAAGCGCAGGCGTGCATCGTACATCGTGAGCAGGAAGCCCTCAATCTGTAGCCCGGGATTGAGTTTCGACTTGATTATTCGGATGGTGTTCAGCAACTTGCTGATGCCTTCCAGCGCAAAGTATTCGGCTTGCACGGGGATTATCACAGAGTCGGCCGCGGTGAGCGCGTTCACTGTGATGAGGCCCAGCGACGGGCTGCAGTCGATGATGATATACTCGTATTCGTCGCGCACTGCCTCCAGCGACCGGCGCATCACGTTTTCGCGGTTAGGCTTGCTTATGAGTTCCAGTTCCGCACCCACGAGGTCGATGCGTGAGGCCACTATATCCAGATTATCTACGCAGGTGCCTATCCGCGAACCGGTCACAGGATAGTCGTCCACAAGGCATTCGTAAATCGACGATGTGACTTTCTTCGGGTCGATTCCCAGTCCCGACGAGGCGTTGGCCTGTGGGTCGGCGTCGATGAGAAGAGTCTTTTTCTTTGCCATCGCCAGCGATGCCGATAGGTTGATGGCGGTGGTGGTCTTGCCCACGCCGCCCTTTTGGTTTGCTATTGCAATTATTTTTCCCATAAATAGTGAATTTTCTGTGTTATAACCATGTTATGACAGGCGCGATATTCGCGCAAGTCTGATTTAGAACGCAAAAATACTTCCATTATCGCTAAAATACCACCCTCCGGCCGTTGAAAATGCTTAAATTGTTGAAAAGTCGGTTAAATTGTTAATAACTGCCGGCCCGAAAGGGGGCAAAATGCGGCATAGCGCTGTTTTTTATGGTTATTTAAGAAGTTTTTATATGAATTGTCGGAATTTATTCGGAAATTTGCATTTCAATACAGTTTTATAACGTTCCGACGTGTTCGGACAAATAAAGATGACCGAAAAAGATATGAGAAAAATTCTTTTTACTATTGCTTGTGTGATGGCTTTCGCCCGTGCTTATGCGGTGCCGGCTTGCCCAACGCCACAGGCCGTGACTCAGCCCGACGGCTCCACTATTACGCTTGTGCTTCATGGCGATGAGTTTTATCACTACAGTACCACCGTTGATGGCTACACTGTGGTGAAAAATGCGAATGGGTTCTACACTTATGCCCGACTGAGCGATAACGGCGAAATTGCCGCTACCGAGGTGGTGGCTCACGATGTGGCAAAGCGCAGTGCCGATGAACTTGCATTGCTGGCAGGAACTGAGAAAAACCTGATTGACCGGCCCTCAACCGATGGCCGCACAAAGGCAATGGCGCGTCGTGATGCGAGAAATAAACTGAAAACCGGCCAGTTCGACTACAGTAATTTCAAGGGGCTGGTGGTGCTTATTAACTTCAGTGAAACCAAATTCGGCCGGAGCGACGTTTCCACGTTCTACAACAGGATGATTAACGAGCATAACTACACCGGCTACACCAACGAGAACGGCTCGCGCAACGCCTATGGCTCGTTCACAGGCAGTGTGCGCGACTATTTCTACGATAACTCTCTGGGTAAGTTCGACCCGCAGTTCACCGTAGTTGGGCCGGTGGACGTGAATTACACGGCCGACCAGTGCGGTAGCGGATACACTGCCATCTTTAAGGCTGCCCTGAAAAAGGCCTATGACGACGGGCTGGTCAACTATGCCGACTATGACACCGACCACGACGGAGTGGTGGACATGGTTTACTTCATTGTGGCCGGTGGCGGAGCCAATTTCCAGGGTAATAGTAGCGACTGGTTGTGGCCGCACATGTCCAGTTTCTGGAACACTTCGGTGGGTGGGACATCATTTGGCCTCTATGCCTGCTCAGTGGAGATGTACGGACCTCCCAGTTACAACATAATCGACGGAATAGGCACCATGTGCCATGAGTTTGGCCATGTGCTGGGTCTTCCTGACCTCTACGACACTGATTATGAGAGTAATGGACAAAGCAACCATCCGGGCGAATGGGACATCATGGCCGGTGGCAGTTACAACAATTACAGCCGCACGCCCGTGGGCTACTCGCTCTACGACCGCGTGTCGGTGGGCTTCTCTGAGCCAACTGTCATCAAGGCGGCCGGCGATTACTCGCTGGAGTCGCTCGGTGCAACTGGCAAAGGATATAAACTGCTGTCTCCCACCGATAATGAGTTCTTCTACATTGAGAACAGGCAAGTGTCGAAGTGGGATGCGATGATTCCGGGCCACGGAATGATTGTGGCTCGAGTGGACTCAACTAACACTCGAGTGTGGGAATACAATACGGTCAACGCAAATTCTTCGAGAAACTATTACCAGTTGCTCCGTGCCGGTAACTCCACTTCGGGTGCCACGGGAAGTGACCCGTTCCCCGGAACTAAAAAGGTGAGCATGCTCACAAACGTGTCGAAGCCAAGTCTGCGTACTTTCCGGAATCAACCCAATGATTTTATTTTCACCGGTATAACTGAGCGCAATGGCGTCATTTCTTTCACCGTGGCTGAGGACGGTAGCCTGCAGTCGCTCATTGAGGACTTTGAGACAATGCCGGAAGGGGAGACTAACAAGGAAGTGGATGTGGAAGGAACCTTCTATCGCTGGGACTTCACCGCCGCGCAGGTTGTGAAGCCTGAGACCAGCGGTGTGTGCAACGGTGAAAAGGCCGTGGCGATGGTCAGCCCAAGCATGATTTCGGCTTCGAGCGACTTGTATCTGGTGGGTATGTACCTGGTTACTTGCAATGTGAACAACCCCACCGGCACTCCGGCCAAATTGAAACTCTCCATGTCGCTCGACAACGGCAACACATGGACTACGGTAAAGGCGGCTGACGGTTCGGATAATGTTTCGGTAGCGGCTAATTCGCAGGCAACTCCCAGTTGGACCGTGGATGTGTCACAGCCGGTACGTTTCAGGATTAATCAGACAAGCGGCAACAAGCGCAACTACATTTACCTCGATGATATCACGCTCTATTACCAGTCGTTCCCCGACGATGAAATAGTGGTGAATGATTTGATTCTCGACCGTGAGGAGGCCGCTACAACTGTGGGTGGAACCATTCAGTTGTTGGCAACTGTCACTCCTGAGAATGCTACTAATCCCAGCCTCACCTGGAAGACGAGCGACTCGTCGGTGGCCACCGTTGATAAGAACGGACTCGTTACGGGTAAGGCCATTGGTGAAGCCATCATCCGCGTGATGAGCAACGACGGCTCTAATCTGGTGCGTGAATGTGTCGTTACTATAGTGGATGGCATACTCGGCGATGTTAACGACGACGGTGAAGTGGATATTTCCGACGTGGTGGCGATTGCTAACGCCGTTATGGGCTCGATTCCGCCGGGATACCGCGCCGACCGTGCCGATGTGAACGGTGTGGACGGTGTGGATATCACCGATGTGGTCTATCTTGCCAACAAGGTTATGGGAAAATAAGTGGCGAACGCCATATTTTAAGATATCACGCGGGGCGCTCTGAGAATGGGCGCCCCGCGTGTGTGGGTATGTGGCTCTGTTTACAGCACGGCCGGTGCTGTGGCCGGTGTGTTGTTGCTGATTATGCGTAGTGGCTTAGGATAGAGGTTGTTGGCACGGTTCCCCAGGTTGTTTGCGAATCCCAGCGGTGCGCCGCGGTGCGTGATGAGCACGTATCCCCGGTCGGCGCTGACGTTGATGGCTTCGCCGCGCAGATAGGCGATAGCCGTGCGGTAATCTGCCTCGAATGTGGAAAATTCGCTCCTGTTGAGTTCGCGGGCAAGTGCCAGCGAATGGGTGGGTATATATCCTTTCCCTTTTTTCTCGGCCACTTGAATTCCGGCCGAAAGCGCGCGCAACAGTCCTCGCAGATAATCGGTATGCGTGGCCAGTGGCGCGGGGACGGCTATGATGCTGTCGCCCGCCGCCTGGTATGTGAAGTCGCCGCATAGCCACTGCTTCACTTCCTTTGGCACCGGCTCGGCCTGTGCCTTCGTCTTTCGCGGCGAGAACGCTGTTCTTTCGCCTGAATCCGGTTTGCGTAGCGCGCACATGAACAGGCCCTCGCCCCGCACCAGGTGCGGCAGGAACCTGTAGCACGGCAGGTCGGCGCCTATAGCGCCGTGAATGTGCCATTCGGGCGATGTCGGCACTGCTACCGGTTCGGCACCGTAAGTCTTCATTATGTGGAGAATCATCTCCTCGTTCTCCTGTCTGTTGAAGGTGCAGGTGCTATAGATGAACAGCCCCCCGGGCCTAAGTGCAGGCCAGATGTCGGCCACGATGGAGCGTTGTCGCTCGGCACACTCGGCCACGAGGGCCGGTGACCACTGAGCCACTGCTTCGGGTTCTTTGCGGAACATTCCTTCACCGCTACATGGCACGTCGGCTGCTATTACATCGAAATACCCGTTGAGTCGTCCCAGGTCGCGTGGCGCATTCCCGGTGACGATACAGTTGGCCTGTCCCCAGCGCATTACGTTGTCGGCGAGAACTCGCGCCCGCTGTGGCACTATCTCGTTAGCGACTATCAGCGAATCGGCCGGTAGGGCCGACAATGCCGCGGTGGTCTTCCCTCCGGGAGCGGCGCATAGGTCCAGATATCGTACCGGTCGTGTGCATAACTGCCGCAAGACGTGGAAAATGAACATTGACGAGGCATCCTGCACGTAGTAACGACCGCCGTGAAAGAACGGGTCGAACGTGAACTGACGGCGCTCAGGCAGGTAAAATCCCTCGGGGCACCACGGCACTGCGTCGCTCCCGTTGGGGACCGATGCGCCTTTGCCTGTGTTGACGCGCACCGATACCACCGGCGGCAATTCCCTGATTGCTCGCAGCATATCGTCGGCCTCAAGCCCCGGCATACCGGCTATGATGTCTTCAAATTCTTTTTTCAGTTCCATATTACTGGTTTTGAGTCACAAAATTACAAGATTTGCCCGATTGAAACAAGATGTGCCGTTTTTTTTGCATCCGTTCGTGGCCGACACTCAAAAATAGTGTTAAAATAGTGGCGTTTGGTGTTGTGTATGTCAGCGGTTTTTTGTATTTTTGTATGTTTAATAAGCACGTAAAAATAATATGGCAGAAGAATTGATAGAACAGCAAGAAGGACAGCAGTATTCGGCGCATAATATTCAGGTCCTGGAAGGACTTGAGGCAGTGCGTAAGCGCCCGTCGATGTATATAGGCGACACAAGTGTGAAGGGTCTTCACCACCTGGTGTCGGAGGTTGTGGACAACTCCATCGATGAGGCACTCGCCGGTTATTGCGACCACATAGATGTAACGATAGGGGAGGATAATTCCATCACAGTGCGCGACAACGGGCGTGGTATCCCTGTGGATGAGCATGAGAAACTGAAGAAATCGGCTTTGGAAGTGGTGATGACGGTGCTCCATGCCGGCGGTAAGTTCGACAAAGGTAGTTACAAGGTGTCGGGCGGACTCCACGGTGTGGGTGTGTCGTGCGTGAACGCACTTAGCGATCATCTGCGTGCCGAGGTGCGTCGCGACGGCAAAATCTTCGTCCAAGAATATGCTTATGGTAAGCCGCTCACCGAGGTGAAGGTCGTGGGCGAGAGCGACGACCACGGCACCACCGTGACGTTCCATCCCGACGGTGGCATTTTCCAAACCACTGAATACGAGTTCGACATACTCTCTACCCGCCTTCGTGACCTGGCTTACCTTAACGCTGGCGTTACGCTGACGCTCACCGACCTCCGGAACCGTGATGCTGAGGGCAATCCACGCTCCGAGACGTATTATTCGCGTACAGGGCTGGATGAGTTCGTGCGTTACATCGATTCGAGCAAGGAGTCGCTTATCAACGACGTCATCCACATCACGTCTAACAAAAGCATACCGGTGGAAGTGGCTATGACCTACAACACCTCGTTCAACGAAAACATCTACTCGTTTGTCAATAACATCAACACCATCGAGGGCGGTACACACCTCACCGGTTTCCGTCGCGGCCTGGGCGCAACGCTCAAGAAGTATGCCGAGGACTCGAAAATGCTGGAGAAGGTGAAAGTGGAAATCACTAAGGATGACTTCCGCGAGGGCTTAACAGCCGTGATTTCGGTGAAGGTGCTGGAACCTCAGTTTGAGGGGCAGACTAAGACCAAGTTGGGCAACACCGAGGTGATAGGAGCCGTTGAGACCAGCGTGCGCGAGGCGCTTACCAACTATCTGGAGGAGCACCCCAATCAGGCCAAGGCCATAGTGGAGAAGGTGATTCTGGCTGCCACGGCGCGTCATGCCGCGCAGAACGCAAGGCTCAAAGTGCAGCGTAAGTCACCGCTCTCTGGCGGTGGCCTGCCTGGAAAGCTTGCCGACTGCTCCAGCAAGGATCCGGCTGAATGCGAACTCTTCCTGGTGGAGGGAGACTCGGCAGGAGGTTCGGCTAAGCAGGGACGTAACCGTCAGTTCCAGGCTATTCTGCCGCTCCGCGGTAAGATTCTGAACGTGGAGAAGGTGATGGACCACAAGGTGTTTGAGAGCGAATCGGTGGTGAATATCTTCCGTGCGCTGGGTGTTACCATCGGCACAGATGAGGACCCCAAGGCTCCTAACCTGTCGAAGCTGCGTTATCACCGCGTGATAATCATGACCGATGCCGATGTGGACGGCGCGCACATCGCTACTCTGCTGATGACGTTCTTCTTCCGTCGCATCAGGCCTATTATTGAAAACGGCAACCTCTACATAGCCAATCCGCCTCTTTATCGCTGCTCTAAGGGTAACACGCAGGAATACTGCTGGAACGAGGCGCAGATTCGCCAGTTCACCGAGAAGTATGCTCGCGGCGACGAGAAGAACGTGAAAATTCAGCGATTCAAAGGTCTTGGTGAGATGAATGCCGAGCAGTTGTGGGAAACCACAATGGACCCCGAGAACCGCATCTTGAAGCGTGTGAACATCAGCGACGCCGCCGAGGCCGACCGTGTGTTCTCCATGCTCATGGGTGAGGATGTGGCACCGCGTCGCAAGTTCATCGAGGAGAACGCTAACTACGCTACCCTCGACACCTGATAAACAGTCAAAACACACACATTCACGCCGGTGGTGGCAACGCTATAAGCCATCATCGGTGTGGTGTTTTTATGTATGGAGTTGCGCAAACGCGCCGCAAAAATGATTCAATGGGCCTACTCCCCCTATTGTCCCATCACTTTTTTTGCAATATTAACCACATCGGTCACATCAACGTCTCCGCTATTGTTTACATCGGCATTTTCCAGTACAAAATTTGATGGAGTAGAACCCATAACGTGATTTGCTATAGCGACCGCGTCAGAAACATCAATGCTTCCACTGGCATTCACGTCACCAAGAACAAACGGCTGTTTGTATAGGCCTGAAACGAAGGCCGCATTTGTTCCATGAAATATAGCATTATTTGGATCGACCGGTATCAGCGCGTTACCACTCAGCAGATACTCGTCGGTAACAATCGGGGCAACTGAGAAATTTCCTATAAACCCATCGGCCCACATGCTAAACGGAGACATCATTATAATGATTATAATAAGATACCTAATCATAAACTATCGCTTTTTAAATCCAAACATCGGACCTTCTACATCAAGATATAAAACCTTAGTTTCTCGGTCATAAAGAGAGCGAATTGCTATCGTAATACCGCTGTAATCGCAGATAATCGCCCCATTATTCAATAGCTTCCAATGTCCGACAGTTTTTGTGGTTTCATCATACTCATATGTAAATGTTTTATTTTTTGCAAAAGTATACGTCATATCATCAAAAGTACAATACCATGTTCCTATAAGTTCATCTTCGGTAATAGTACCCTCAAGCCTTGACGCTGTAATAGCATAAGGAACAGACTTGATTTGGTTGGCACCCAAATCAATGCCATCGGCTGAAACAGTTATAAACAACTCGTCACGTTTCCAATCTATATCGCTGAAATCGAGTGTCACGGTACACAGGCCGGTTTTTGATGTCTTCACTGTTTCGGCTTTGCTCCACAGCACCTCACCTGATGCTGAACCGGCATGTATGGCTACGGTTAGGTCGATATCTTTATTTGCCATTATGGCTCCTGTGTTAGGGTTTATTGCCATAATCTGATAATCCATTTCTTGTGGCACGGTAGCCAATATATTAGCACACCATAAAAGGTAAAAAGCAACAGTTAAAAGAATTTTATTCATAATAGTTAACTAATAAAGGTTATTATTCTGACGCAAAGTTAATTAAAATGCCAAAAGTTACCCCCCCCAGATGTTAAATTGTGTTAATATCACGAAATATGTCGAAGTTTTGACTTTTCGTCGGGTTTTGGCTTGTTGTGTGCTGGGGAAAAAATGGCCGGCGCATCATTCATGATACACCGGCCTATTATTAGCGGGTAGCCCATAGCAGAATCGAACTGCTCTTTCAAGAATGAAAATCTTGCGTCCTA